>NZ_JBANEM010000020.1:0-91484 GCF_040187805.1 Comamonas sp. wu1-DMT | reverse complement strand
CCTGCTGCACAAGAAAGCAGCAGGCTAGGGTTAATGCGTGGGTCAGATTGAGATGGAAAAACCGGGGGCTAGTGGGTCACTTCTGGGTGGAAATCAACAACAAGCGCAAGGGCTCCTTCGATGAAGGCGCCATCACGCTGCCCATGGCACGTTCCAAGAACGATGCCGGTCAGAAGCTGATGGCTGCTGCCTCCGAATCCGATGACAGCTTCAGCTACTGCATCCGTCTGCAGGATGGCACCTGCCACTACTTCACGGCGCAATGCATGTCCTTCAAGACCAATGTGGGCGGCGTGGACAGCATCACCGGCAAGACCGCCGTGCTGGAAATCGACAGCGACATCCTCGAGGTCGAGCCTCCAACCTTCCAGCTCAAGTACCAGGCCGGCACGAACGGCTCCATTCTGGGCGTGGCCACTCAGATCGTGGCCGAAGGCGGTAGCGGTACGCCAGTCACTGCCAAGGCCGCTGACGGCTTTGCCTTCAGTAAGTGGAGCGACGACAGCACGGATAACCCGCGCGTGGACACGCAAGTTGCCGCCGCCGTCAACGTGACCGCCTCCTTTGTTGCTGTGCCCTGATCGGCTGGGTGCACTCACTTTCATAACGAATCAAGGAAATAGACATGGGCCTCATCAAGCGTTCCTCTCTCCAGACTGTCCAAACCGGCACCCTGCACCTCAAGGATGTTCGTGGTATCCCCATGATGTTCTCCCCCGAGGCGGGCGAGGCCGGTGTGGAAATCGCGGCTCAGCCGGTCATCGTCACGATCTACGGCCCAGGCTCCGAGCAACACCGTAAGGCACAGCAGGCCGCCAGGCAACGCATCCTCGAATTGCTGCGCCAGGCTGGTGATGAAGGCCGTTCTCGCAATCTGACGGATGAAGAGCGCCATGCGGACGGAGCCGAGCTGCTGGCGGACATGGTCGCAGACATCACCGGCTTCGACTTCGAAGGCCAGACCCAGCGCGAGTTCTTGCGCGGTCTGTTTGCCGACCCCTCGTGCGGCTACATCACCGATCAGGTCAACAGCTTCGCAGGTGACTGGGCAAATTTTTGCAAGGGTGCAGCCAAAGCCTGACGCTGCACGTCCGCACCCTCGCGTGGCTCAGCGCCACGCTCAAGCCGTCGAACCCATCCAAGAAGCCCCGCCGCAGTGAAGAACAACCGCTCACACGTCGTCAGAAACTGGCAGAGGAAGGCCGAACGCACGATGTGCCTGAAGCCGGCCCTGCTGCGTATCTGCTCGAGTACCTCTGGGATTTTGGGCCGGCAGAGCACAACGGCATGGGCTTGGTGCCCATCGGCTATTTGCAGATCAACGCCTGGCAGCAGGTCACCGGTCTGCAGCTATCGCCCTGGGAAAGTGCAACGCTGCGGCAGCTCTCGTGCTCGTATTGCGCAGAGCTTGCCACGGCCACGGACCCCATGGCCGCTGCGCCTGGCAGCGCACATGAAACCCCGGAGCAGGCGGCTGAGCGCCGTGGCCGCGTCAGTGGTGCCCTATCAAGCATGCTCCGCAGACGCGCAAAGCGGGGCCGTTGAGGTGCACGCATGAGCGAGGCTGTCCAGTTCCTCAAATTCGTCATCTCGGGTGACGACGCCGAGCTGGCAGAGGCCGTAGCGCGGTCGCGCAAAACGGTCACCGGCCTGTTTGACGTTCAGTCTGCCGGCGCAAAGCGACTGGTGGACTCTTCTGTCTATGTCAACGGCTGGCGTGAGGCGCTGCAAGAGGCCAGCGGTGCCGAGCAGCGCATGAGCGCCACTGCGCTGTTTGAGGCCCAGCATCAGTCCGCGAAGAAGCTGGCCACCGACGCTGGCTATGTGGATTTCTGGGTCAATGCTCTGCACCAGCAGGAAGCGGCTGAGAAGAAGCTGGCCTCGGACAACGCATTCCTGCGGTCACTGCAGGAGCGGTCAAGCCAGATTGGCAAGACCACCGCTGATATTCTGGAAATGCAGGCAGCCCAGCGCGGGCTGTCCACGCAGGCGGCGCCCATGATCGCCCACCTGCGACAGGCCGAGAAGTCATTCGGTGCCACCGGTGTAAGCGCTGCACAGACTGCAGCGGCTATGCGCATGGTGCCTGCGCAGTTCACCGATATCGTCGTTTCCCTGCAGGGTGGTCAGCAGCCGCTGACAGTGTTGCTGCAGCAGGGCGGCCAGCTCAAGGATATGTTCGGCGGCACAGGTGCAGCCGCAAAGGCGTTGGCTGGCTACATCCTTGGCTTGATCAATCCCTACACGGTTGCAGCAGGGGCAGTCGGCGTGTTGGCTCTTGCTTATTACCAGGGCAGCCGCGAAGTCGACAGAATGCGCGAAGCCGTGGTGATGTCCGGTAATGCATCTGGGGTAACTTTGAGCCAGATGCGTGCCTATGCGGTGAGTATCGACGGCGTGATAGGCACCCATGGCAAGGCCGTTGAAGCAATAACTGCCATGGTGGCGGCAGGTGTTCGCGGTGGCGACCAGCTCCGTGACTATTCGGAAGTGGCGATTCGCTGGGAGCGCGCCACAGGCACTGCCGTGGACAAGACAGCTGAAAAGTTCGCCAGCCTGCAGAACGATCCCCTGAAGGCAACCCTCAAGCTCAACGAGGGCACGAACTATCTGACCTCTGCGGTCTATCTGCAGATCAAGGCGCTCGAAGATCAAGGGCGCACGACGGAAGCAGTCAAGGTGGCTCAGAAGGCCTTTGCGGACTCGCTGGTGTCGCGATCCGATGAAATGGTCAAGCATCTGGGATTGGTCGAACGGAGCTGGATCGCAATCAAGGACGCCATCAAGGACGTCTGGGATCTCATTAAGAGCGTTGGCCGGGAGTCTGCTACCGATGACCTGATTAAAAAGCAGCAGGAGACTGTCGACAACCTTCGCCAGCGAGCCAGTGCCTCACCTTGGGACGGTCGTATCAAGCCGATGCTTGATGCTGCCGAGGCACATCTTGAAGTGCTCCGAAAGCAGCAAGTCACAGAGCGAGAGACAGCTGCCTCGGAGAGTGCCCGTGCCGTCAACCTAAAGGCGACGGAAAAATGGGAAGCACTGCTCGATCAACACGCCGACAACCAGGCCAAGAAGAAAAAGGCATTAATCAGCCTCGAGAGTGATTATCAAAAGAAGCTCAAGGCGGTTGGAGACGATGAAGTTGCTCGGCAGAAGGTCAAGGATGACTACCTGAAGCTTCAGAAAGCCACCGAGGAGCAGTTCAAGGACAAAGGCTCTGGCGCTGCAGGCAGGAGAGAGCAGACTGCTTATGAGACTCTGATCTCCAGCATCCGAACCAAGGTTGATGAAGCCAAGAAGGAGCTGGAGGTCGACCGCGAGCTCACCGAAAGCCAGAAGATCCGTGCGAAGCTGGATAACGATGTTGCTGCGGGGCGTCTCAAGCTATCGGATGCTCACCGTAAGAATGTCGAAGCGGCTATGGCCGACCTGCAGGCCCAGGAAAAGCTTGCCGATGCACGCAAGGGTAGCAAGCTGACCGATCAGCTGCTGTCGGAGAACTCGCCACTGGCTCCCAACTTCGCCCAGCAGTGGAAGCAGATCAGCGCTGCCTACGATGGCACTGAGGAAAGTCTGCAGCGCCTTATTCAGGCCCAGGCAGTCCTGTTGGCCAAGCAGCCATTTGCACAGCAGGCCATGGCCATCGAGCAATCCCGAGTCGAGGCGGAGCAGTACCTGTCCACTCTGCAGCGAGCTCAGGAGCGCGAAGTGCAGCTCGTTGGTATGGGCGGGCGTCAGCGCGAGTACTACAACGGCATCAACCAGATCAAGGACGCCTATGCTGGCCGCCGCTACGACAACAACCGTGATCGTGAGCAGGCGCGTGCCCGTTCTGGCGGTCAGCTCACTCCGTATCTGGAGAGCTTCTACAACGAAAAGGCCCAGCAGATCGATGAATTCGAGCGCAGGGCCAAGGCCAGCTACAAGAACACGTTCGATGCCATTGGGCAGGCCCAGGGCAATTGGCTGACGGGCGCCACAAAGGCATTCGACGACTACGCCGCAAGCGCCGCCAATGTGGCAGAGCAAACCGCTGGTGTGTTCAACCGGGTCTATGGCGGCCTGGAGGATGCGGCCCTGTCATTTGCCATGACTGGCAAGAGCAGCTTCAAGGACTATGCCCAGTCGGTCATTTCTGAGCTGATCCGCATTCAGCTCCGCGCCCAGATGGTGTCGATTCTGGGTGGGGCCAAAGGCAACGGGCTGCTGGGCACGTTGATCAGCGGTGTGACGCAACTCTTCGGCGGCGGCACGCAAGCCCCCGGCGTGCAGGCCACAGGTGCTGAAACCATGGCTGTCTCGGGCTGGGGCTCGGTCAGTGGCATCGATCTGGGCTCGGTGGCTGGCGGCCGCGCCAACGGCGGCCCCGTGACGGCCGGCAACCTCTATGAGGTCAATGAGCGAAAGATCCCTGAGCTGCTCAACATCGGTGATCAGCAGTTCCTGATGATGGCCGGCGCCAATGGCTACGTGACCCCTCTGCAGGCTGCTGGCTCTGCTCCTGCTGGCGGTGCCCAGTCTGCTCCTGTACGCATCGACATGCAGGTCATCAACCAGGGTGCTCCTGTCGAGGCCCAGGTCCAGTCGCAAAACCGTGCTGATGGCAGCGTCGCCATCAAGCTGATCCTCAAGGCCGTCGCAGAAGACACGGCCTCTGGTGGGGTTACGGCCCGCGCCACCAGGCAGCGCTTTAACTTGCAGGAGGCCTGACCATGGCGCAACTCCCAGACTATCTCACCATCCTGCTGGACGATACCGGCGAAGAGTTCGACCCAGGCGTCATCAAGAGCGAAATGGAGCGCGGCATGGCCAAGCAGCGCGTGGGCCAGAGCCGTGTCGTGGTGGAAGTGCCCGTCACGCTGCTGTTCGACAGTGCTGCAGATGCTGAGTCCTTCTACGACTGGTACTTCAACACCATAAAGCGCATCGGCTTTTTCACGTGGACAGATCCGCGGACTCAGACGCTTCGCACAGGTCGCTTCAAAGATGGAGCCATCGGCAAGCTGGTGCCCACTATTGCTGAGTATGCACAGAGCAAGCGCTCCTGCGTGCTGGAGTACCTGCGATGAATGACTTTCGCACGCGAAACCAGCGATTGACCGACGACGTCGGGCATATCGAGCTGCTCGAGGTCTCCAACCCCAGCTTTTCGGAGTCCATGCATATCTGCAACGACGTGCAGGACTTCGTGAGCCGTGGCATCAGTTACATCGGCCTGCCATTCGGCTTCACGTTGCCCGACGACGTTTCCGGCCAGGCACCTCGAATGCGCCTGAGCATGGACAACGTAGGCCGCGGCGTCAGCGACGAACTCGAGCGCCGCCAGCCGGGCACCACCACGATGGCCAAGCTGATCATCGTGCCGCGCGATCAGCCCGATGTGCACCAGCACGTTTACTGGCTGCCCATGTCCAGCGTGAGCATCAGCGGGGCGTCTGCCCAGGCCTCCTGCAGCGTGGACGAGCTCATGCGCCGCTCGGCCTGTCTGCAGATTGCCAACCCACACACCTTGCCGGGGGTCTTCTGATGCTGGATGCCTTGCAACTCGATCGCTTCGTTGGCATTCCCTATTGCCCACGGCATATGGACTGCGCAGACCTAGCCTTGCTGCTGCAGCGAGAGCTGTTCGGCCGTGAGGTGGTGCTGGCCGGCAAGCGCGTGCGGCCGCTCGAGTTGGACGCCCAGGCTGCGGCGATCGCCGGCTACTGCTCCGAACTCGGCACGGCTGTGCTGGTTCCGCACGACGGCGATGCCGTGTTGATGCGCGACTTCGATGCCGAGCAGGCCGGCCATATCGGCATTTATGTGTTTACCAATTACGCACCACATGTGCTGCATACCTCCCACAAGCTGGGTGCGTCTGTGCTGCACCGGGTGCAAGACTTGCAAGGCTACGGCCTGGTCGTTGAGGGCTATTACCGATGGAAGTGAATCGCGCTGAATCTGTCGCTGTGGCTGCCGTTGGCGGGGTTCCCGCCGATGTGCTGGACATGGCGGGTCGGCTGGTTGTCTCGCCCAATGCGTTGACGCTGGACGGCCAGCGCAACGTGCCGGCAGATCTGCAGCCTGGCGAGAGCCTGGCAACCTTCCTCGAGCGCCATGTGCCCGGTATCCGCTCGGGAGCCTGGACGGTGATGATTGGCGGGGCCATGGTGCCGCAGACCATGTGGGCGCATACCTATCCCAAGCATGGGCAGTTGATCGCCTGCCGGGCCGTGCTGCGTAAGAGTGCACTGCAATTGGTGGCCCTGGCTGCACTGACCTACTTTTCTGGCGGCATCGCCGGCGGCATTTACGGAGCCCTTGGTGGGACGTATGTTTCGGCCGCGGCGGGGATGTACCTTTCTGCGATCCAGTTCGGCGTGTTCATTGCTGGATCGGTGCTGATCAACAAGGTGCTGGGCCCCAAGATTCCCTCTGTTCACTCCCAGGCGCAGAAGCAGATCTACAGCCTAAGCGACCAGCGAAACACCTCGCGGCCCTATGAGTCCATCCCTGTGCTCTGGGGCGAGATGCGCGTGACGCCTGACCTGGCCAGCAAGTCCTATGCTTGGTATGAGGGCGACGACCAGTACCTGAGCACGATCCTGCTCGGCGGCATCAACGTGCATAGCGCTGCGGATCTCGCCATCGGGGATACGCCCATCGGCAACTACAACGATGTGAGCATCTACTACAACGGCTTCCCAGGCATGCCCAGTCAGGATGTGCCGCTGTACAGCAATGTCGATGCCGTTGCCGGCGCAGAGTTCGTCAACGGCGGCGACTGGATTACGCGCACTGGCTCGGCCGGCGCGGGTGTGCTGCAGCTTGACATCGAGGGCCAACTGTATGACGTAGACAACAAGGGCAACATCAAGCCCAACTCGGTTGATCTGACGATTGAGGCCCGCCTGGTCGGCACCACTGCCTGGGGTACGCTGGCCAGCAGCACGATCACGAATTCCAGCACCGATGTGCTGCGCCGTACTCATTCCTTTGATGTGGCGCCTGGACAGTATGAAGTGCGGGCCAAGCTGGGCGTGCCGCGCTGGAACGAGGGCGGATCAGCCGACGCCTGCAAGTTCAACTGGGTGTCTCTCAAGAGCGTGCAAGCTGACACGACCGACTACAGCCAGTGGGGCCGCATCGGCATCAAGATCCGGGCCTCGGGCCAGCTCAGCGGCAGCCTGGACCAAGTGCGCGCCACCTATCGCGCCAAGCCTATGCCCATCTGGAGGGCACCGAATGGGCCACGGCCAGCACGCGCGCAGACGGTCTGTCCAACCCCGGCGCCATTCTGCTTCAGACGCTGCGCGGCGTGTGGGTGACGGACCGCCAGGGCCAGCGCGTCTTGCAGTTTGGTTTCGGCCTGTCTGATGAGCAGATCGACATCGAGGGCCTGAAGGCCTTCATGCTGCACTGCGCCGCCCGCGGCTACACCTATGACAAGTGGGTGACCTCCAGCATGTCGCTGGGTGCCTTCTGTGAAGAGGTGGCTCTGGCAGGCATGGGTGAGTTCGCCTGGACCGACGGCAGCCGGCCCACCGCCGTCTTTGTGGCCAACGGCCAGCCCAATAGCGCCGTGGTCAACATGGCCAACATGCTCAAGGGCGGTTTTAGCGTGGATTACGCGCTGAGCAACGCCGCCGACGGCATCGAGTACCAATGGCTGAGCCGCGATACCTGGGAGATGACGACTCTGCGCGTCATGGCGCCCGGCGTGACCACCATGCTCAGCCCGGCCAGAGTGACGGGCGAGGGCATCACCAGCGAGGCCCATGCGGCCGTCATGGCGCGCTACCACCTGGCTCAGAGCCTGTACCAGTACAAGACCGTTCACTTCACGGCAGACATCGAGCATCTGGACTATCGCCGGCTGTCGGTGCTGTCGGTGTCCCACGACCTGACGCAATGGGGCTTTGGCGGGCGCGTGTTGTCTGCCCAGCGCATCGGCGCCCAGGTGCGTCTGACCCTGGATGAAGTGGTGCCGCCCCTGGCCTCTGCCTACATCGGTCTGCGCGTGCCTGGTGCTCGCGACTATCGCGTGTGGCCCGTGCAGCCGCTGACCGCCGAATCGGACGTTGTCACCCTGGTGGGCGAGTGGCCCGAGGATCTGGAATTCCCCGGTGAGGGCATCGGCAACCCCGCGCACGACACGCTGTGGTGCTACGACTTCAAGGCCACGCCAGGCTATCGCGTGCGCGTGACGGGCATCGATCCCGAGTCGGATCTCAAGGGCGCCCGCGTCACAGCCGTGCCCGAAGGGCCCGAGTTCTGGGACTACGTGCTCAACGGCACCTATGTGCCCGCGCCCAACCAGAGCAGCATTCCCCAGCTGGGCCGCCCCGTGGTCAAGAACCTGCGCGTGACCGAAAAAGTCAATCTGCAGGGTGATACGGAGTGGTACGAGCTGTCCTGTGTCTGGGATGTGGAGGGCGATTGCGACCATGCCCAGGTGTGGGCCGGCCATGACGGGTCCGAGCTACGCATGGTGGACGGCAACGCCCAGGGCGCGCGCAGCACCTTCCGCATCGATGGGGCGGGGGAGTGGCTGATCGTTGTGCGGCCGTTCAATGCGAATGGGCAGTCCGGGCAGTCGGCAACGCTGCTCTACATCACCACCATGACGCAGCTGCCCCCGCGCAACCCTGGCACCTTCGTGGTGCAGCAGGTGGAGGGCGGTCTGCGCCGCTTTGCCTGGATGTACGCCGGCGAGCGCCCGGCAGCCTTTGCCGGCGTGCAGATCCGCTATGTGCCTGGCGATGTGCCCCTGAGCGTGGCCGATTGGGATGCCATGCAGCCGCTGGGCACCGCCGATGATGTCTATCTCGCGCAGTTCGAGACCACCAAGCCGGATGCAGGTCAGTGGACGTTCGGCCTGCGTGCGGTCGATACGTCGGGCCAGCTGGCCACTGGGGTTGTGCGCTTTGTGGCGGTGCTGGATACGGTTTTCGAGAACATCCGTGAACCGGACCTGACGCCGCCCCCTGCGCCCACGGGCGTGACGGCCGTGCCGCTCATGACTACCGCGCAGGTGAATTGGGCCAGCCCGACCTACACCGACGGCCACGGTCACGACCATAGCGTGATCTATGCGGCGCCCTGGACCACGGGCGGCGCAGCCCCGGCTTTCAGCGCAGCCAAGTCCGTGGGCACCGAGCAGGGGCACCCCGCATCGATCCCGGTCGAGCTGGGCACCAAGTACACCATCTGGGTCACACATGTCAGCGTGGACGGTGTGGAGTCGTTGCCCTCGGCCGGCGTGACCTTCGAGACCGCCCAGGACGTGGGCAAGCTGCTGGACGTGCTGGAGGGCAAGATCACCGAAAGCCAGCTCTATACGGATCTGGCCAAGGAAATCGACCTGATCAGCGGCACAGGCGCGGGCAGCGTCAATGCCCGCGTGCTGGCCGAAGCCCAGGCGCGCGCCCAGGCTGTGGCGGCAGAGGCCAACACCCGTGCGCAGGCGATTACAGCCGAGGCGAACAGCCGCGCGCAGGCGATTGCCGCAGAGGCAGCAGCGCGCGGCCAGGATGTGGCGGCCATGGCTGCAGAGCTGGATGCAGCGGCCAATGACCTGCAGGCCCGCATCGATGCCGTGAATGCCCAGGTCTCGGACATCATCGGCGCGAGCGAATTCGACCCGGCCCAGGGCTATGAGGCGGGGCAACTGGTCAAGTACCAGAACAAGCTCTACAGGGCCAAGGTCAACACCGTGGGCAACCTGCCCACCAATGCCACCTATTGGGATCTGGTGGGCGACTATGCCAGCCTGGGCGAAGCCGTGGCCGCGCATGCGGCGCAGCTGGCCGACCACGCCAACCGTATTACCCAGACCGAGCAGGGTCTGACTGCAGAGGCCACGGCCCGCACCACCCTGGCCGCCCAGCTGCGCGGCAGCTACACGGGCTCGGATGTGGCCCAGGTCACATCCGGCCTGGTCTGGAGCGAGCGCCAGGCGCGTGTTTCTGGTGACAGCGCCAATGCCACGGCCATTGATGCCGTCAAGGCCCGGATGCCCACCGGTACCGGCAAGGCTGCCAGCGAGGCGAGCGTGATCGATGAGGCCACCGCACGCGCCGCTGCCGATGCGGCAGCAGCCTCGCGCACCACAGCCATCGAGGCTCGGCTGCCTGCCGGTACCGGATCGCTGGCCACGGCGGCTGCAGTGACGGCACTGGATACCAGAGTGACGGCGGCCGAGGGATCGCTGACCAGCCAAAGCGGTCAGATCACCAGTTTGCAGAACAACCTGTCTGCCTCCGGTGGATCCAACCTGATCTACAACTCCAGCTATGAACAGCTGGCAAGCAACGGCTCTATCGATGGCTGGGCGCTGGGTGGGGCAGGAACGGCGACGGTCTCGCGCGTTGCCTCTTGGCTGGCAGCCAAGGAATTCGCGGCCCGAGTGGATGCGCCAGGGCTGACAGCTGGCCAGTACAAGGACTTCAACCCGATAACGGCCCTGTATCCCGTTGTGGATGCTGCAGGCAGCTACATGCTGTCAGTGTTCGTTCGGGCCGGGGCAGGCGTGAAGGTGCGGATCTTCGGTCAATCACTCGATTCTGCCGGTGCGACGCTGCAGACCTTCACAGGTGCTCAACTCATCCCAGGGGAGGGCATGCGCGCCACGCTGCAGATGGGGCCCATGCATGCGAATACCACGACCTTGCGCGTGATTCTGCGTGTCTATGACCTAGCCGGCGCGGCTGTGTGGGTTGAGTGGGATCGTGCACAGCTTGAGGCAGGTATGGTCGCCACTGCCTGGCGCGACAACAGCCAGGCTCGCGATGCAGCCACCAGCTCGGCTGTGTCGGGCCTGACCTCGCGTGTCTCTGCGGCAGAGGGAAATATCACCTCTACGTCTGGTCAAGTCACGAGCCTGAGCAATTCGGTGTCGGCGGTTGACCAGCTGCTGACCATCACCGACACGCGCAGCACGGACCAGCCGCCCAGCTGGTACTGGGCCAACTACAAGCGCCGCACGGTGCGCGAGCTCAAGACTCGCTCGGTCATCGGCGCGCCAGGCACATCATCATTCGGCTATCTGGAAACAACGGTGCGCTGGAATGACTCAACTGGTGGCCCCATCGTCCAAGTTTTCAGTACCGATGACGAGCTCAACCAGTACAGCCGCTATTCCACCGTCAATGACGGCTGGACTATCTGGAAGAATGCCGTTCGAGACCTGCAGACGTCCGTGAACCTGAAGGCAGATGCCTCGGCGCTGTCCTCGCTGGACACCCGTGTGACCGCAGCTGAGGGCAGTCTCACTACTCAGGGCCAGAGCATCACGGCGCTGCAAAATTCGATCACCAATGGCCCAGTGCTGCCCAGCGATTTCAGCGCAGGACTGGGCAACTGGACGGCTGCACGTCAGGGCTCACCCACCACCGTGGCTACTACGCCTGGCACTATCGTGACCAATGATGCGGACTTTGGCGTGTGCGCGGACTTCACCAACTGGACGGCAGCGGGCGGAAACGTCCTGACTAAGGGCGTCGTGCCCGCAGCGCCTGGGCGTGTCTACCGTGTGCGGGTGCGCTGCAAGGTTATGGCCTCGCAGGTATTTCCTGTGTCTCTCAACATCGTGGCTGGCACGAACAAGGCGGATTTCACGCTGGGCGGCTCCGATGCCATGAGTGCGTCAGTGTCTGCGCCCTCGGCTGGCCAAGTTGTGGAGTTCACGGCGTTGTTCTCTGACAAGGCTGCCAACACAGCCGGAGCTGTTGCGTGGAATGCGACCTCTGTGTATCTGCGCTTTGGCTTGCGTCTGCATACCGGCGTTGGGACAGGCCTGCAGGTGCGTGTGCAAACCATCGTGGTTGAAGATGCCACTGCCGATGCTGCGAACGCTGACGCCACCACGGCACTCACTTCCCGCGTTAGCAATGCTGAGGGCAATATCTCTTCAACCTCGGGTGCGCTGACCACACTGACCAATCGTGTGACGGCGGCTGAAGGTGTCAACGCTTCGCAGGCCGCAGCGATCAGCGGCCTGCAAACGAGCGTGACGAATATCAACGGCACGCTGACCAGCCAGGGATCGGCTATCACGAGCCTTGAAAACAACTTGTCTGAGGCTGGCGGGCAGAACCAGCTTTACAACCCTTCGTTTGAAATTGCTGGTGCAGTAGCAGGGGTGGCCGATGGCTGGGTTACCCGAGGCGGTAGCGGAGCTCCAAATTCCGTCAGGAGTCTTGTCCCATCCTTCTTGGCGCCATCTGAACTTGCTCAGCGGCTCGAATACACAGGGCTGGCAACCTGGGCAGAAATTTGGACCGATACCCACCGCATATCCCTGTCTGCCAATAACAAGGTATCAGCCTCTGCATATTTCAGAGCCACGCCGGGGTTCTTGGTCCGAATCGTGATTGGTTTTCTGAATGCTCAAGGCACTTGGCTTGAGGAGCGGACAGGCGGGCTGACATCTGACGGATCGATGCAGCGGATCTTGCTGCAAAATTTGACGCCACGCTCTGACGCAGTTCTGGCTTGGGTCGGGCTGAGAGTCGCGGGGACTACCGCTGCGCCGTTTACCGGATTCGTGGAATGGGACCGCGCTCAGTTTGAGTTCGGCGCCGCTGTAACCGGCTGGCGCGATAACAGCCTAGCGCGTGATGCAGCCGATGCATCTGCAATTCAGGCGCTGGATAGTCGTGTCACGAATGCCGAAGGCAGTATTACATCAACCTCGTCGGCCCTGACCGCGTTGACCAATCGCGTGACCGCAGCTGAGGGCGTCAATACCTCTCAGGCAACGGCCATCAGCGGGCTGAATTCGAGCGTCACCACGATCAACGGCACGCTGACCTCTCAGGCCACACAAATCACGAACCTGCAGGCTGGCGTGTCGGAGGCTGGCGGGCAGAACCTGCTCTATAACCCAAGTTTTGATATTGCGGGCAGCGTCGCTGGCTTGGCTGATGGGTACGCGCGCGGGCAGTCGTCTGGAGTTGTCGCCACACCGTCGCTGCTCTCATCCTGGCTTGACCCGCTTGGCAAGGCCCAGCGCATGGACTGCACCGGGCTGAGCGCCTCTCTCTATTCAGACGTCACCACCAACAACAATTTCAAGCCGACTGCGGTAGCGGGACAGCGTGCGGCGCTCTCTGTTTATGTCCGTGCGACTGCTGGGCTCTCAGCGCGTGTGTACATCCAGGCTAAGTCTGATCAGACAACTGGCGCGAGCTTGGCAACATACACAGGCACTGTAGTAACGCCTGGCGAGAGCGGAACGCGCCTCACCCTGGTGACGGCTGAACTGCCCGCTGGAACCACTGCGCTGCATGTGATTTTCCGCTTCTACGGTACGGCAACGGTCAGCGCTGGATGGGTGGAGTGGGACCGCGCCCAGGTCGAGCTCGGCACTACGGTCACGGCCTGGCGCGACAACGGCGTGGCTGGCCTGAGTGCCGTCAACGCCGCAGTGACCACAGAGGCCACTGCCCGTGCGAATGCCGACACGGCTCTGGCTTCACGCGCTACAGCGCTGGAAAGCCGCATGCCCACCGGTACTGGCCAGCTGGCCACGGCCGCAGCATTGACGGCGGTGGATACGAGGGTGACGAACATCGACGGCCGCGTGACCAGCGAGTCCTCGCGCCTGGATCAGGTGCAGGCGGCTGTGGGTTCTGCTGCGGCTGGCCTGCAGGCGCTGAATCCACTGGGCGGGGAGTCGGAATGGATTGCTGTCGCCGGCAACGCAGCAGCTACCTTTGTGACGGCTGCTGCAGCTGATGGCCGTGGCGGGGCGGTTCTCACTGTGGGTCATGCAACGGCCAGCGGTTTGAAGTGGTTGCGTCACTTGCCCACGATTCCCTTTGATGACGCCAAGCTCTACAAGCTGACCGCGCGATATAGGCGCACAGCAGGCACTGGCACCGTCTACTTGGGTATTGCTGCCCGCAATGCTGTCAATACGTTGTTTGTGAACACTAACAACGCGGAAATCTCAGACCTTAGCTCTGCGCACTATGCCGTTTCTAATGCGGCGCCTGCGCTGGGAGCTTGGCAGACCGTGGAGTATTACTTCCAGGGGCGTGCGGCTGGCTCGTCCACTGGGTCAGGTACCAAGGCCTCGCCGCGTGCTATGGCGAACAAGACGGCGCTACTGTCGTTGATGTTCCTTGGGAACTACAACGGTCAGGTGGGTTTCTGCGAGCTGGACTACATCACCCTGGAGGATGTGACCGCTGCCGAGCAAGCGGCAGCTGCCATTGCCACCGAGGCCACGGCCCGCGCCACTACCGACGGCTACTTGGGTGCGCAGTATTCCGTGCGCATGCAGCTGTCCCAGGGCGGTCAGCAGGTGGTGGGCGGCTTCGGTGTCTCGGGCACGACCAGCGGCACGGCGGGTCCGCAGATCGATTTCGGGGTGATGGCCAATTCCTTCTGGATCGCGGCCCCCAGCGGATCTCCTGCAGGCGTGAGCAACGTCAAGCCGTTCTCGGTGCAGACCACTTCGCAGACCGTCAACGGCCAGGTTGTCCCGGCCGGCGTCTATATGGACGCTGCCTATATCAGCAATGTGACGGCGCTCTGGGCCCGCTTCGGCAACCTGGTGGCGGACACCATTCAAGCCACCAGCATCAACGTGAGCAAGCTTACGGGTGGCAAATTGTCCGTGGGATCTTGGATCAACTCCTCGAACTACGTGGCGGGCTCAACAGGATGGAGCATCAACTCAGACGGCCAAGCCGAATTCTGTCAGGTGACTGTACGTGGAAGCATCTTTTCAACTGCGGGGACCATTGGCGGTATCACCATCAACGGCAACGGCTTGAACTCGGGTGGCTTCTCCGGCTATCAGTGGCCGCCTGCTGGTCAGAACGGGTTTCATATTGGCCCGAACGGCATCTTGCTGGGCAATGCAAACAGCGGCCGCTATCTGCAGATCGAGGCAAACGGAAACATCTTCGCCCCCGGGTTCTACATCTCCAACGGCAATGCCGTCTTCTCCGGCAACCTCTCCGGCGCATCGGGCAGCTTCAGCGGCGTCCTCACCGCGCAGCGTGTCATTTCCATGGAGAACCTTGACTACAACATTGCGACGGTCGCAGTTGGGGTTACGGCAGGGGATCTAGTTGGGCCCGTCAACGGAGAAATTCTCGGTGTGACTGCACCAGCAGCTGACGGCAATGCGACCTACATCGTCAGTTTTCACGCAGACGTTGGGGCAGGCAGCGCGGGCGGTTTGCAAATCCAAGTGGATGGTGGCACGCAATTCCAGTTCCCGATGAACACAGGCGGCATGAAGTCTTTCAGCTTCACGTTCTCGGGTAACGGGCTGAGTCGCCGTGTGCGCCTCTATGTGTCCAACAACAACACGTCGCCTGCATCGACGGTAACCGCCCGCTCCATTTCCGTAATCGTTTCAAAGAGGTAATTCATATGCGCTACGCAATGCACCGTGCCGGCGAAACCGTCATTTTTCAGATGCTGGAATGCCCCGAATCCATCGTCGCAGAGGTCACTCCGCCTGGCGTGGTCTGTGTGCCCGTTGGCCTCGATGTCACAGACGTCACGCACCTGATCGTTGACGGTGCTCCTGTGCTGAAAACAGAGGTGGACGCGCCCGCCAGCTGAACCCCTTCTTCTCCCTTAAACCGCTCTCTATTTATTGCAAAGGATGAACACCATGACTGAAAAAATTATTGGCCTTCACGCTTCCCTGTTTGACGACGACTCGGGTGCGCCCATTACCCATTTCGTGATCGCGCAATACACGATCCGCACGCTCAACTCGCCAGGCAGTCAGACCGTGTTTCAGGGCTATGTGAGCCAGTCGGCATTTCAAGCCGGCAAGCGCCCGCTGACCAGCCGCGTGATCGATGTGCCCGAGGTGCCGCCCGGTGGTGATGTGGTGCAGTGGCTGTATGAGCTGGCACCCACCATCGAGGGTACCGACCTCTTCGGCGCCGTGCCGGTGACTGCGAGCGCCTGATGGACTGGACGCCGCTGATTCACGCGCTGATCGCCATGCTGGCCCAGACCCTGGTCGGCCTGGTGGTGGGCAACTGGTGGCTGGGTGGGGCGCTGGCCTGCAGCTGGTGGCTGGCGCGCGAGCACACCCAGGCCGAGTACCGATGGATTCAGGCATTTGCCGCAGGCCATCGCGCGGGCATGCCCTGGTGGGGTGGGTTTGATCCCAGGGCCTGGAACTGGGCCAGTGGCCTGGATGCGCTGGCACCGGCGCTGTTTTGCCTGCTGCTGTTCATTACAACCAAGCCATAGGAGGGGCTGATGGAGGAGCTAATCGATGAGCTGCCTGTGCAGGAGCATGGGCAGATTAAAGAACGGTTGGACAAAGGGAGTGAGCGCATGGCGACCATCGAGCGCGATCTGAAGGCTCTGGCCCAGGAGCTTCAACAAGAGCGTCAGGAGCTGCAGGAACTCAAGCAGCAACTGACGGAAATGCTGGAATTTTTCACCGCCATGAAGGGGGCATTCAAGGTGCTGAACTGGGTGGCAGCCATTGCCAAGCCACTGGCAGCCATCGTCATGCTGGGCGGTGCCTGTGTGGGCTTCTGGACTGCAATGAAAGGAGTGACAAGCCGATGAGCTGGAAAGAAAAACTGATTGCGGCCATTGGCGGCGCTGCCGTGGCCCTGGCCGTGCCCCTGGTGCAGAAGTACGAGGGCACCGTGCTGCGCAGCTACCGCGACCCGGTCAACGTGTTGACCAGTTGCACGGGGCATACCGGCCCCGAGCTGCGCGATGGGCAGACGTTCACTCGTGAGCAGTGCGAGGAGATGCTTTACAAGGACTTGGCCAAGCATGCCGACGCCCTGAGCTGCGTGCGTGCGCCGCTGACCGATGGACAGCGGGCGGCCTTCCTGAGCTTTGCCTTCAACGTGGGGGATGACGCCTTCTGCCGCAGCACCCTGGTGCGCAAGGCCAATGCGGGCGACATTGACGGAGCCTGCGCCGAGCTGAGCCGCTGGACCTTCGCAGGCGGCAAGCAGTTGCCTGGCCTGGTCAAACGCCGCGCGGCAGAGCGCCATCTGTGCGAGCGGGGGCTGGCATGACCGGCGCGTCCCGGATCTGGCCGTGGCTGGCCCTGGCCCTTGCCCTGCTGCTGGCAGTGCAGACCCAGCGGCTGGCCAAGGTCGAGACTTCACAGTCAAAAGCGGCGGCGGCGCAGGCTCAGCAAGCGCAAGCAGCTACAGAAAAGAAAGCGGCGGCCGTGGTTGGGCACGGTGCTGCCCAACAGGAAAACACCCATGACTACACGCAAGAAATGGCCCGTCTGGAGGCTGGGCGCACTGCTGATGCTGCCCGCATTGCAGGCCTGCAGCACGACATCAGGGCTGCGGCAACCCGCAACGCCCAGCTTGCCGGTGACGCCGGTGCCTGCCGAGATCTCGCAGATCAGCACCAGCGACTCGCAGCCCTTGCTGCGGGAGGCGCGGGCGTGGTTGGCCAGCTTGTCGGACTGGTCGAGCGCCGGGACGCCCAAGTCAACGCCCTGAAGGGGCAGGTACAGGTAGACAGGGCGCTAATCGAGCGTCTGCAGTAGATGCGCAAACTTGCTTCCACCGGGATTTTTTTTTGCGATGAAACGGCAAAATAGAGCTGCAAGAGCCCTTTTTGAGTTCACCAGCCAGGCTGGGTTTCCCAATTCTGTGGGAACCCAACCTCCAAGATTTTGACGGTTGGATATTTGTCGAAGATGGCTTTCAGATCTGCTTTCCAGCGATTGGGTAGCGATGTCTGGGTGAGCATGTACTGAATAACAGTGGCTAAGGCAAAGAACTCCTTGTTGTCCTTAAAAATGATTCCCAGTCTCTTGTACTCGCAAGGGCTGACATTTTGAGTATTGCCGAGGAGTTGGCCGTGATGTGCTACAACATTTCGAAGAACTGTTATCGCGTGAATCCAAGACGCGAACACATTGGGTTGATCAATGTTGAACTTCATGGCGATTGCCTTTTTGTCATTGGTATCGCGCAGGATTTCGTAGGTTCTTGACCATAGGCCAAAGCTCACGCATTCACTAATTGACCAGCTTGGAGGAAGGTACGGGTCATCGTGCTTGCTGAAGTAGTGCTTCACGAAATTGTTCTTTCCGCGGCCTACTTCACTCTCAATTTTTTGGAGAAGTTGGCCAAGACCCCATGCTTTTGTGGGTTTGAATGCGGATGGCTTTAAGAACCAATGTGGGCCATGTTTCTGACTTAGATAATTGGCGATGCTAGATCGAATTGCAACCTCTAGCCTGTCTATGGCTTCAATCGTCGCAGCTCGTAGCTCTCGATCAAACTCGCAACGATTAGCTATATCAGTAAAGCTGTAGCCTTGTGGGAATTGATTGGTTGCTTTGTCGATGAGGTGGTGCCAATATCCCTTGAGTCGGTAGCCGCCAACATATTGGAGATAGTTGAGCGCCGTCGACCGATCCGCCACTTGAAGACCTTGGCCTTCGAGCTTGGTAAGCAGCGTGCTGGGATTTGACGCCGATTTAGTGAAAGTGGTTAGGGACACACTAAGAACTTTCGGGCATGAAAAACCCGCCTTTTGCACGCTGCTTTTTAAGGCAGACCCTAGCCGAAGCTAGGACGTGTGGCGGGTGTGTTGGGGCTAGTTTAGCTCAGTAAAGATATTTTTAATACTTCTTCTTGACTTCCTGCCACTTCTGTGATCGGTGACTTCTTGGAATGGACACTACATCTAGTGTTTGGGGCGTACAAACGTGCCACTTGGCACTACATTTAGTGTTTGTTGTTTTTTGTAACATTGCATAGAAGGTCATCGTCCTTAAGCCCTAGCAATGGGAATGTCATCCAGTTTCGTGGTGTATCTCGGTGTGCGGCGTTCTTGTCGCATGCGCCAGCCGCTCTCGTCCAACTCGGGCACACCAGTGCTGGCGACATGCACCGTGCCCTTGCCAAAGCGCTTGTTGACCTTGTCCATGGCCTCCATCAGCTTACTCTGATCGCGGCCTGGTTCCTCGAAAAGCAGGTCGCCTTGGTGAACGGTTGCCGGGCACAGATCCTGCAGCATCACTCCGGCCTTGGAGAGCTGGTAGCCGGGCTCATAAATCATGCGCAGGCCGCGCACAGCGGCATTCACGAGGGCCTTGGTGTCGGAGGATGGGGGCTGCAGCTGCATCACGGCCATGTTGTAGAACTTGGGGCCGGGCCTAAATGGCGATGTGTGCGCGAAAACATGCAGGGCACCTGCGCGCAAGCCGCCAGCGCGCAGCTTTTCTGCGGCCCTGGTCGCAAATTCGCTCACGGCTTCAATCAGTGGGGGGAGGGTGGTGATGGGGTGGCCGAAGCTGCGGGTACATGCAATCTGCTTTTTGGCAGCTGGGGCCAGCTCCAAGCTCATGCAGCTGACGCCTTGCAACTCGCGCACGGTGCGCTCAAGCACCACGCTCCAGCCATCGCGCGCGGCATGGGCGGGCAGCCTGGCCAGGTCCAGTGCCGTCAGCACGCCTTGCTCGGCCAGCTGGGCCGAGATACGCCGGCCCACGCCCCAGATCTCGCCAGCGGCGGTGCGGCCGAGGATATCGATGCGTTGCTGCTCGGATAGCTCGGCCCAGTTGCAGACCCGCTGCAGCTCTGCGGGATAGCTGCCAGGCTTGCGCTCCGAGTCCTTGGCGACATGGTTGCAGAGCTTGGCCAGGGTCTTGGTGGGGGCCAGGCCTATGCATGTAGGGATACCTGTCCATCTCAGGATGCGTGCCCGAATAGCAAAGGCGCGGCGCGTCAGATCCCGCACGCCGTCCAGATCCCCGATGAATGACTCATCAATGCTGTAGATCTCCTGGGTGGGGCCCAGACCGGCAGCCAGCGACATCATGCGGTCGCTCATGTCGCCGTACAGCTCAAAATTAGGTGAGAGGCAGACGAGGCCCTTGTGCTCGACCAGATCACGCAACTGAAAAAACGGCTGCCCCATCTTCACGCCCAGGGCCTTGGCCTCATCGGAGCGTGAGATGGCGCAACCGTCGTTATTGCTCAGGACGATGACAGGAATGCCTTGCAAAGCGGGCCGGAAAGCCCGCTCGCAGCTGACGTAGAAGTTGTTGCCGTCGATGAGCGCAAACATTTGCTCCCCCTACAAGGGGATGATCTTGGCGCTGCCGCCGAGGATGGGGCGGCACAGGATCTTGTAGCCGTCCGCATCGAAGCCTGCGGCCACGCTGTTGAGCTTGCGCGCG
The DNA here is from genome assembly GCF_040187805.1 of Comamonas sp. wu1-DMT. Taxonomy (NCBI): domain Bacteria; kingdom Pseudomonadati; phylum Pseudomonadota; class Betaproteobacteria; order Burkholderiales; family Comamonadaceae; genus Comamonas; species Comamonas sp. wu1-DMT. The sequence goes on along the minus strand of NZ_JBANEM010000020.1, from coordinate 71,329 downwards.
GCTTGCACGGTCGGGGCGCTGCCCAGGTAGCACCAGTTGTGGATGACATGGATCTGCCGCATGTCCTCGCACTTTTCCTCGATGCCGACGGCTCCAGAAAAGGGCCAGGTCACCACGCGCAGGCCTTCAAGGGCTTCGATGAGCCGGGCCCGATGCTGCTCTGAGGTTTCTACGCCGTGGCAGACACCGGCACATTGACGCACCATGCTGCGAAAGCAAGCGCGGCCTTGGGCCAGCTTCTCCAGGCCCAGCGCGCCATAGCAAAGCTTGTGCTGATCGGCGAGATCACGCAGCGCCTCAAGGGCTGAATGACGGCTTGCATATAGACCAAAAATGTCGGGTGTGCTGGCAAAGTCGATGTCTCGCGAGTAGATGACTTGCGGCTGATCGCTGGCCAGCTGCAGCGCGCACAGTTGCCGGTTACGGCGCAACTTCTGATTGAACAACGGTTGCTGCTGCTTAATGAGTTGCGCTTCCAGCAGCAGGGCCCCGATTTCGCCAGCAGTGCGTATGAAGCTGATGCGCGCTGCCTGGCGCAGCATTCGGGCCTCATCTTCGGTGCGAAAGTGCGAGAGCAGCCTGGCGCGCAGGTTGATGCTTTTTCCGATGTACAGCGGCAACTCGCCTTCGGCGGCATGAAAAATATAGACGCCCGGTGCAGCTGGCACCCCCTCTAGCGAGGCGAGCAGGTGCTCGGGGTACTCGTATACGCGGGCCGCTTCAAACTCTGGCCGTCGTTTGGCGGGAATGTGCATGTGTTCACCTGGCAAAGCGCTTGATGCAACTGGTTACGACGCCCCAGATTTCCAGAGTCTGCCCCTCTTTGGGCACGATGTCGGGATAGGTGGGATTGCCGGCCCTGAGTTTGCAGGAGCCGCTGGCGGTGTGCAGCACTTTGACAGTGAAGTCACTATCAATGATAGCCACGACGATGCTGCCATGGCGGGGGCGCAGCGCACGATCGACCAAGATCATGTCTCCGTCATCGATGCCGTATTCGCGCATGGATGGCCCGGCCACGCGTAGTAGAAATGTGGCCTGGGGGTGCTCAACCAGCAATTCAGCTATGTCCAGCCGCTTCCCCGAGAAGTCCTCGGCCGGTGAGGGGAAGCCTGCGCGCACGCTGCAATCTGCCAGAGGCAAAGCAACTGGGGAGGCAGTGAGTTGGACGGGCATGCCGCTCAAGAGTCGATGGCTGTACATGCATACAGTATATCAATTGACCGCCATCAACCCTCCTGCGACCCTTTTGGCGGTGGATGCATACCTGCCGTACGTTGTACCGAAGGCGGCCCGAACCAAGGCATAATAACGATCGGTCATATCAAACGAGAAATGACCAATGCGGAGCGCTCCGCAAATCTAGGTTGAGTCCAGAGCGAAGAAACCTAGTGAAATCAATCATCTGCCCGTAGCTCAGTTGGATAGAGCAACAGCCTTCTAAGCTGTGGGTCACAGGTTCGATCCCTGTCGGGCAGGCCAAGCGAAGAAAAAGCCCATTCATGCAATTGCATGAATGGGCTTTTTGTTTCTGCATCAGCAGTGTGCGCAGAGTGCATTTAAGACTCTGCGATCTTGCCTCTATATTTTCATTCCATTTCTTCTTCAAAAACGACCGATGGTGCGGCGACGACGCGTGCAATGTCCGTGGGGGCAGTAATCAGGCTTTTGCTTACATAGCTGAAGGGTGTGTCAGGTTCGAGAGCTGCAGTCGCCAAATGCGCTTTTGCCTGGTTGAGGGTGATGTAGTAGCTGCCCATTGGCGCTTCAATGGCGCCACGCGTCAGCACGGGGGTGTTGCTGCCGGTACGGGATGGGGTGTAGTTTTCTGCCAGCATCTGACCAGATTCTGCAATCTGCATGACTTGCACTCCCTGTAGGCGCAAACGGTCGACGGCTCGCCCTGAGTCAGCCGACAGCCAGTAACCGCATGGGCGGGGACGGCTTTGTTCGGGCTTTATGTTCAGCGATGAATTCCAGTCCACACGGGCTTCGATTTCCTGGCCGGATTCGGCCTGCAGCATGCGGATGGTGCGCTGCTCAGGTGTTTGTTTGGCCTGGATGGTCAGGGTGTTGCGGCAAGCGAGAGCGGAAATATCGCGGGACACAAAGGATTCGACCTGCTTCAGGTTTTTTGATTTCTCGGCCGTGGCTCGCAGTGCTGCAGTTGCCGCAGTGACCAGGCTGTGCACGCGGCGCTGAATGTGCAGGCGCCCCAGGTCGGAGCCGCGGCTGGCTATCAGCAGAGCGACAGAGTTTTTGAGGCTGCTGGTGTTGGCAAGAGTGTCGGCAGTCAAACCGGCCATGGACATTGATTTGTCCTCAGGCTGAGCACTGGGCTGAAAAAACCATTCATTGCTGAGCTCTGCCTGCTTGAGAGCGTTGCGTATGGGTTGGCTGAACCACTCTCGTGCTGCCTTGTTGACAAATTCGTGTGCATTGGCCGTGGCAGCGGGTTGCAGTAGTACGTCGTAGCGCTGCACGGCCTGAAATTTCTGCAGCAACGTGCCAGCTGCTGCAAATTCACGTAGATCAATCACAGCTGCAGGCCGGTAGTTACGGGTCAGGCGGGCGAGGGCCTGTGCTTCCGGAGTGCTTAGCAGAAGATGATCGTGAACGAGGTCTGTGCCGTCTGCTGTGACGTGGCTGGCTGTGCCTGCCGCATCAGGATTGGCCCGGGGTACGATGATGATGTTGGTCTGCTGCAGCAAGGGCGCCAGCAGGCCGCCCTGGCTCAGTTCACGTGCGACGACCAACAGGGCCTCAGTGCTGGCAGGTTCGTCGCCACGTTGGCCGCCGACCAAGAGCACAGTGGGTTTGCCGCTGCTGTTGATGGTTGTTGCCTGGGTGCTTTGGCCTTGAGTCGCAATAAGCGCTTGAATCGGCAGTCCTCTTTGAGAGGTACCGATAGTGACGGTGGACAGTTGCGAGCCGTTACCAGCCTTGCTGCTCACTGATTGCAACCATGCAGAAATTTCTGTCTGCGTGCTGAACTGCTGTCGCCCGCTACCCAGACCCGGAGTGTCATAAAGAGTGGTGGGGTCGGTAAAGCGAGACTCGATGGCCGGGTTATAGGGCAGGGCAGTCAGCTGTGGCGTAGGGGCAACCGCCTGGCTGATCACCGAAGGGGCGGCAGGAGAACTTGCTGCGGAGGGGGCTGGGGCCGTTGCAGGGCCTGACATGCCAGCCCAGGGCGGCAGCTGCACATTGGCACAGGCCGTCAATAGCACTGCCGAGCCCACTGTCGTCAGCTTGAGCATGCTTTGGGTCCAGACGGACTGCGTGCGCTTGGCATGAGAGAAAACAGGCTTGGTAAGAAATGTCATAAGTTCAACGCAGATAAAAAGAACATGCCAAGAGCGGAAGCTCAAGCTTCGCACATCTGGAGCCCATATTAGGTCGGCTGGCTTGCTGTCGGCTGTCAGCACGCAGCGATGCTGCAGCTGGAAAAAACAGAAGGGCTGCAATATTGGAGATTGCAGCCCTTCAGGAGGTTGGGTTGAAGGTAGTTTCACACCTTCAGCCATAGACGCCGTGGATTAACGGCCGTAACCGCCGCCAAAGCCTCCACGGTTGCCACCGCGATTGCCTCCGCCGAAGCCACCGCGACCGCCGCCAAAGCCGCCACGGCGACCACGGTCAGCCATGCTGTCCACGCTGGTGCGCATTGGATCTGGCTGGCCACCGGCATTGCTGCCGCGCGCGCCGTTGTGGCGGGCATGTCCTTGCTGCGTGCCCAGGTGCGCATCGGCGCGGGGGGGGTTGGTCGTCGTAGCGGTTGCCGCGTTCACGATCACCGAACTGGCGGGCGCCGCCGCGCTTGGGAGTGCGCTGCTGATCGTTGTTGCCCTGGGGGCGTGGAGCACGCTCGCTCGGGCCGAAGGAGTTGCTGCGCTCGCCGTTGCGCTCTGCGCCGCGATCGGAGTTGCGTTCGCCGCGTTCGACAGCTTGCTGGCCCTGGCTGCGCTGGCTGTTGACGCGGTTGTTGCTGCGGGGCTTGTGCTGGCGTGCGGGGCGTTGCTGTGCTTCACCTTCTGCTTCGCCTTGCTGGGCATCTGCGGCAGCAGGGCGGCGGCCACCGCGGCCGCCATTGGGAGTCTTGTTGGAGCGGATGCGCTCCATCATTTCCTGGCGGGCTGCCTTGGCAGCTGCCTGCATCACATCGCGGCTGGGAGGCTTGCCAGCGCCACCCCACAGGGTTTGTCGGCCCATGGCAATGGGCTCGGCGATTTCGCCTTCTTCAGGACCAAACCCTTCGATGGGCTGCACCGGAATCTCCTGCTTGGTAAAGCGCTCGATATCCATCATGAAGCCTTCTTCGTCCATGCAGACCAGGCTGACTGCGTTGCCTTCGCGGCCGGCACGGCCGGTACGGCCGATACGGTGTACATAGTCTTCCGAGATATTGGGGATCTCGTAGTTCACCACATTGGGCAGTTCATCAATGTCGATGCCGCGTGCCGCGATATCTGTTGCCACCAGCGCACGCAGTTCGCCTGTCTTGAAGCCTTCCAAGGCCTGGGTACGGGCGCTCTGGCTCTTGTTGCCGTGCAAAGCCATGGCGGAAACGCCGTTCTTGGTCAGGTACTCGGCCACGTTGTTGGCGCCAAACTTGGTGCGGGTGAAGACCAGCACCTGACTCCAGTTGTTTTCCTGGATGATGTGCAGCAGCACCTGCTTTTTCTTGCCGCGTCCCACGGGGTGGATCACCTGCTTGATGCGCTGCACGGTGGTGTTGCGCGGCGTGACCTGGATGGATTGGGGGTTGCGCAGCAGACCATTGGCCAACTCGCGAATTTCATCGCTGAAGGTGGCAGAGAACAGCAGGCTTTGCTTGTCCTTGGGCACCAGCGCCAGAACCTTCTTGACGTCATGGATGAAGCCCATGTCCAGCATGCGGTCGGCCTCGTCCAGGATCAGCATCTCGACGGTGGACAGGTCCATGAAGCCCTGACCGGCCAGGTCCAGCAGACGGCCGGGCGTGGCAACCAGAACGTCCACGCCTTTTTCGATGCGGGCGATCTGCGGTTTCATCCCGACACCGCCAAAAATCACCGTCGAGGTGATGTCTAGATACTTGGCATAGCCGCGCAGGTTTTCTTCCACCTGGGCCGCCAGTTCGCGGGTAGGGGTCAGCACCAGAGTGCGGATTCCCTTGCCGCCAAACTTGTTCTTGGGCGCTGTGCCGCTTGCCAGGCGCTGCAACATGGGCAGCGTGAAGGCGGCAGTCTTGCCGGTACCGGTCTGGGCGCCGGCCAGCAGATCGTGCCCGGCGAGAACCAGAGGAATGGCCTGTGCCTGAATGGGAGTCGGGTTTTCATAACCCTGTTCTTGTACGGCCTTCAGAATGGCGGGTGCCAGATTCAGTTCTTCAAATGTCATTGTGATCAATTGCGCCAATCCTGGGCGCGGGGTATCAGCCTGTCATGGCACCCGTGGGGTGCCTGGCCAGTTGTAGGCAGATATAGTTTGCGTGTTGGGAGCTTGGAAACGCTTCCTTTGTCCCCAGCTGAAGTGCTGCTGCAGCAGGCAACTGGACGCCTGTTGCGAGGGGTATTGTCGCATGCACCGATAATCATGGTTTGATTGCCGTGTAAAGCGGCACACTTTTTTGCATAAATCCAAGTAACTCAAAGCAATTCGGACATGGCTCAATACGTTTTTTCGATGAATCAGCTGACCAAGACGGTGCCGCCCAAGCGCCAGATCTTGAAAGGCATTTCCCTGAGTTTCTTCCCCGGCGCCAAGATCGGCGTGCTGGGTCTGAACGGCTCGGGCAAGTCTTCGCTGTTGAAGATCATGGCCGGTGTGGACAAGGAGTATGAAGGCGAAGCCATCCCCATGCAGGGCCTGTCCATCGGCTACCTGCCTCAGGAGCCTCAGCTCAATCCCGAGCACACCGTGCGCCAGGCCGTGGAAGAAGCCATGGCCGAGGTGAACAATGCCAAGGCCCGTCTGGAAGAGGTGTACGCAGCTTACGCAGAAGAAGATGCGGACTTTGACGCCCTGGCTGCCGAGCAAGGTGAGCTGGAAGCCATCATCGCTGCTGCGGGAACGGACTCTGAACATCAGCTGGAAATCGCTGCGGATGCACTGCGCCTGCCGGCATGGGACGCTATCGTGGGTCAGCTCTCCGGTGGCGAAAAGCGCCGCGTTGCCCTGTGCAAGCTGCTGCTGTCCAAGCCTGACATGCTGCTGCTGGACGAGCCGACCAACCACTTGGACGCCGAGTCCGTGGACTGGTTGGAGCAGTTCCTGCACCGCTTCAGCGGCACCGTGGTCGCCATTACCCACGACCGCTACTTCCTCGACAACGCGGCCGAATGGATTCTGGAACTGGACCGTGGCCATGGCATTCCCTACAAGGGCAACTACTCCGACTGGCTGATCCAGAAGGGCAACCGCCTGGAAGCCGAGCAAAAGGGCGAAGAAGCACGTGCCAAGGCCTTGAAGAAGGAACTGGAGTGGGTGCGCCAGAATGCCAAGGGTCGTCAGGCCAAGTCCAAGGCCCGTATTGCGCGCTTTGAAGAGCTGAGCGATTACGAATACCAGCAGCGCAATGAAACACAGGAAATTTTCATTCCTGTGGCCGAGCGTCTGGGCTCCAAGGTCATCGAGTTCACCAATGTCTCCAAGTCCTTTGGCGACCGCATGCTGATCGACAACCTTTCGATGAACATTCCCGCTGGTGCCATCGTCGGCATCATCGGACCGAATGGTGCCGGTAAGTCGACTCTGTTCAAGCTGATCGCGGGTAAGGAGCAGCCTGATTCAGGTACGGTGGATATCGGCCAGACCGTGAAGATGGCCTTTGTGGACCAGCACCGTGATGAGCTGGCCAACGAAAAGACCGTGTGGGAAGACATCTCCGGCGGTTTGGACATGATCACCGTGGGCAAGTTCACCATGGCGTCGCGCGCTTACGCGGGCCGCTTCAACTTCAACGGCCAAGACCAGCAAAAGAAGGTCGGCAACCTCTCCGGTGGCGAGCGCGGTCGCCTGCACCTGGCCAAGACGCTGATTCAAGGCGGCAACGTGCTGCTGTTGGACGAGCCCTCCAATGACTTGGACGTGGAAACCCTGCGTGCGCTGGAAGACGCGCTGCTGGAATATGCCGGTACCGTGATGGTCATCTCGCATGACCGCTGGTTCCTGGACCGTATTGCCACGCATATCCTGGCCGCCGAAGGCGATTCCCAGTGGGTATTCTTTGACGGCAACTACCAGGAGTACGAAGCCGATAAGAAGAAACGACTGGGTGAGGAAGGTGCTGCGCCCAAGCGCATGCGTTACAAGGCGTTGAAGTAAGCATCAAAATGTCTCCAGCATCGGCTGGAGCGGGTATTCTTAGGGGCTATGAGCCTCGCACATGCATCCGTTTCCGTGCTGCGCACCTGCCTTGTCCAGGTGGTGCGTGGCGCTGATGCATTCGCGCTGCGATTGTTGCAGCGCACCGAATATGCGTTGGAGCAATCGCTTTCGACGGGTTTCCACTCTGTAAGGCGCGATGTGCTCGGCGCTGCGCTGCATAACCTGCAGCAGCACCGGGCCTCGGTGATCAGCAGCTTCCCGCAGAATTTGCTGGAGGCGCTGGTACTGTCAGCGCGCCAACCTTTTTCCTTTTCTGCACAGACGCTGGATACTGTCACTGGCCGGCTTTTGCCATTGGCGGCCATGGCCGAGTCGGCCAGCCGTCAGCTCAAGGCCGAGCACAAGCTGGTGCAGATGGTCGAGCCCCAGGTCGAGCTGGCGCTGGCTGATCTGGATGCGTTGATGAGCGGCGCTCAGGGGCTTGAATCCGCTCGGCCAGAGTGCAATCCGCTGCGGCTGGAGAACTATGTACGCGCTTTGAGCCAGTCGTTGACGGCTGTTCAGCCCGCCACGGAAGTGGCCGATTGCTGGCATGAATTCGTGTCGCAGCAGCTGGGCTCGATTCTGGCTTCTGAATATTCCCGTGCTGCCAATTTGCTGCGCCAGCATGGCGTGCAGCCTGCCCGCTATGGCGCGGACGGCGACACCCGGCCTCAATGCCTGCTGACCTTGCGGCTATTGCAGGAGTTGGCCTCAGATCTGCGCTGGATTGATGATTCGCGTTGCACCGTGCCCCAGTCGCTGACAGACTCCATGCTGGCGGGTTGGCCGGCGACCGAGCCGGCCTCTATCGCGCCTGTGCAAGATTCGGGGCTGGAGCCAGGCTGGACTTCGTATTCGGCCAATGCGCTGCAGACTTCGCAACAACCCTGGGTACCCAGTGCTCTGAGGGGATTGCGCGCACCACAGCCCAGTCAGGCGCCCAGTGCTCTGATTCAGATACGCACGCTGCAGCGAATGATGAGCCATATGACCAGCGACGGCCGCCTGCTGCCGCCGGTGCAGCGGGTCTTGTTGCGGCTTGAACCCATGTTGAGCCAGTTGGTGGCGCAAGACGGTGTTTTCTTTGAAGATCGCTTGCACCCGGCACGGCAGTTGCTGGACGAGCTGACGGCTCGCAGCCTCTGGTTTGCCAGCGAATCTGCTCTGGGATTTGCCCACTTCATCACCGTGGCAGAGGCTGCGGCGAACCAGTTGGCTAGTGCAGGGCAGGCAAATGCCAATGTATTTGCCCGAGTGCTGCAATTTGTGCGCGAGCAGTGGCCGCCGGAAGGACGTATGAGCCGCATTGCGGCTCTGAGCCAGCATACCGAGGTCGAGCATTCCACGCGGCCAGGGCTGATGAGCTCGGCGCTGGGGCTGGTCGATCGTCAGATTGTGGGCGCCATCGAGCAGATCAAGCCCGATGCCCTGCAACTGGCGCAGATGATTCGCAGTTTGCCCAGTGCCAAGGGTGTGCCTGAAGATATTCTGGATTTTGTGACCGGCCCTTGGGCCGGTGTGATTGCCCAGGCACAGCAGCGGGCTGAGCCAGGGCAGGAGCGCGACCCGGGGGGCTATCTGGCGCTGGTGCCCAGCCTGCTGTGGAGCGTGTCGCCGCAGGCCGCTCAGGATGTGACGCGGCTGGTTGCCATGGCGCCCAAGCTGCAGCGCCGCCTGGCGCGAGGCTTGCGCAGCGTGGGCCGCACGGATGTCGAAATCGCCGCACTGGCGGCCCGACTGGGAAGCCTTCAGCAGCGGGTACTGGATGCGGCCGAGGTCGCGGGCCAGTCCAGCTCCGACGAATTTGCCAAGGTGGGTGTACTCGGTGAACTGCCCAGCGTGCTGGCGGGTCTGGATGGCGCCTCAGAAACCGTGCGCGCAGGACTGGATATCACCTTGCCGGTACTGACCGACAGAGTCGAGGATCTGCCATTAGTGGCCGTGATGCGAGAGGCGCAGGTTCAGGCCGCAGCCCATTCCTCAGGACCTGTCTTCAAGACCACAGCGCCGCAAAAGACAGCAAGTGCTCCATTGGACGAGACTGAGGCAGTTGTTTCTGCTCCCATGGCGGCACATGCATCCATGGGGCAGAGCAAGCCTGCTGATGTTGCCGAATGGCCTTTGGGCACCTGGGTGGAGCTGTGCAACGAGCGCCAGCAACTGCGCACCAAGCTCACCTGGGTCAGCCCGCAACAAAGCCTGTTTCTGTTTACCGCCGAAGACGGAAGCACCCAGTCCATGACGCGCCGCATGCGCGACAAATTGCTGACGCAGGGGCAGTTGCGGCGACTTGAGGCGATGGCCTAGCTGCTTGCGCTTAAATCCTGATGGCTGGGCAGCGTCGTCTGGCCTTCGATGCGTACCGATTGGGCGAGCAAGACGGCGCGCGCAGTGGCTATGGCCACGGCTTCGGCCGCCAAGGTGCTCAGCGTCATCATTCCCGGCGATTTGCCGCTGCGACCCGTGCCCAGGGCAAACAGGCTGTCGCCATCGCTCATGGTATGCACGGGGTTGATGGCACGTGCCAGGCCGTCATGGGCTACCACGGCCAGGCGATGAGCCTGGGCCTTGGTGATGACAGCGTCGGTCGCTACGACGCCAATCGTGGTGTTGCTGCCGGCCAGAACCGGCCTGGGCTCCTCGCCCGCCAGCAAGGCATCGCGGGTGCCACGCAGTTGCAGGCCGTCTGCCGTGCGCGCCCCGGCCAGCAACTCGCCGTTGAAGGGGTTGAATATATCGCCCAGCGCATTGCAGGCAATGATGGCTCCCACGGTGACGCCATCGACGGTAAAGCTGGCCGTGCCTATGCCGCCCTTCATGGCGCGTTCATGGCCGAAGACCTTGCCCACCACGGCGCCAGCGCCAGCGCCTACGCTGCCCTCGGCGGGTCGCCCGGTGCCTGAGTCCAGCCCCGCATTCCGGCAGGCGGCATAGCCGGCCGCAGCATCGGGGCGTATGCGCATATCGCCCATCATCACGTCGAAGAGCACGGCTGCCGGCACCAGCGGAATCCGGCCCACGCCAATATTCAGGCCGGCACCTTGCTCTTCCAACCAGCGCACGGCCCCTGTGGCGGCGTCCAGCCCCCAGGCGCTGCCGCCGGCCAGCATGATGCCGTGGACCTCCTGCACCAGATTGCTTGGGTGCAGCAAATCGGTCTCGCGCGTGCCAGGGGCTGCGCCGCGCACATCCACACCGCCCACGGCGCCTTGAGGGCAAAGCACGGCGGTGCAGCCCGTGGGGCGACGCGAGTCGCTGAAATGGCCGACGGAGATGCCCTGCACACGGCCGATATGGCCTTCGTGTGCGAGCAGATCTTGAATCGTTGAAAAAGCGCTCATGCCAGTACTCCTTGTATTTCTTATATGTTTTTATGGATAAATAGATGGTTTTTTATTCTTTAGGGTTTGCCCGTGTAGGGGTCATACTTGCTCACATTGTTGCAGCTCGGTAAACAAATGAGAGCCGTGCTGCCCACGCGCATCCAATTCAAGGAGAGATCCATGCCCGCTCATTTTTCTTTTGCCGCCAGCCGCCGTGCCGTTCTGGCCACTGCCGCAGTCGCATTGCTGGCGACTGCCGGTGTACCTGCTCTGGCGCAGGACCCGGCCAAGAAGAACCTGCTGATTGGCGCCACCGCCGGCTCCAACTATGACTTGCTGCAAAAAGGCATAGTGCCTCAGCTGCAGAAAAAGGGCTATCAGATCAAGCTGATCGAGTTCAATGACTATGTTCAGCCCAATCTGGCGCTGTCCGACGGTTCGCTGGATGCCAATTTCTTCCAGCACCGTGCCTATTTCGATCAGTTCGCCACGGATCGCAAGCTGGCGCTGACTGCGATTGCTCAGGGCCCGGTGGCACCCATGGGCGTGTACAGCAAAAAGCACAAGTCTCTGGCCGATATCAAGAGCGGCGCCAAGGTGGCTCTGCCCAATGACCCCAGCAACCTGGCTCGTGCATTGCTGGTGTTGCAGCAGGCAGGCCTCGTCAAGGTCAAGGAAGGGGTGAACCCGGCCCGTATCTCCGAGCTGGATTTGGCCGCCAATCCCCACAAGCTCAAGTTTGTGGCGCTGGAGGCAGCCCAGTTGCCGCGTGTGCTCGAAGATGCTGACTATGTGGTGGTCAATGGCAACTTTGCCGTTTCCTCGGGTCTGAAGCTGAGCGAGGCCGTGGTGCTGGAAAAGACTCCCGATCTGTACCTGAACGTGGTGGCCGTGAAGACCGGCAACGAAAACAGCCAGTGGGCCAAGGATCTGTCTGCTGCCTACCGCTCGCCAGAGTTCAAGGCCGTGGTGGACAGCCAGTTCCCCGGCTACTCCAAGCCTGCTTTCCTGAAGTGATGGGGTTGGACTGAAGACGTCAAGGGCCGCGATGCGGCCCTTTTTTCATGCTCGTGGATTTGCCGGTTTTAGATGAAAAGCAAATAAGAGCATGGGTTTTTATTGGTTGGAATTTGCTCTCCCTGTCTGGATACTGCAAAGGCCTCTGCATGGATGCAGAGTCAGACCTTTGATATCAAAACACAGTACATCAACGAGGAGCAAAGCATGACCACTCTTTTTTCCGTAGCGCACCGCCGCCGCAGTCTTCTGGCCACCGCCCTGCTGGCGGGAGCCGCTCTGGCTATGGGTGCCCTGCAGGCCGCAGCCCAGGACGCCGGCAAAAAGCAACTGGTCATCGGTGGCACGGCCGGCTCCAACATCGACCAGCTTCAATACGGCATAGTTCCCATTCTGCAGAAGAAGGGCTACAAGGTTCGCCTGGTGGAGTTCAACGACTATGTCCAGCCCAACCTGGCTTTGGCCGACGGTTCGCTGGATGCCAATTTCTTCCAGCACGAGGTGTATTTCAACCAGTTCAAGGGTGACCGCAAGCTGGATCTGACGGCCCTGGTACAGGGGCCGATTGCGCCCATGGGCGTCTACAGCAAGCAGCGCAAAAGTCTGGCCGAGTTGAAGGAGGGCGATCGCATTGCCCTGCCCAACGACGCCAGCAATCTGGCTCGGGGCATTCTGCTGCTGCAGCAGGCGGGTCTGGTCAGGCTCAAGGAAGGCGTGAACCCGCTGCGCGTGTCCGAGCTGGATCTGGCCTCCAATCCCAAGAAGATCAAGCTCGTGCCCCTGGATGCGGCTCATCTGCCGCGCGCGCTCGATGATGCACAGTACGCCATCATCAACGGCAACTTTGCGATCTCCTCGGGCCTGAAGCTTTCAGATTCGGTGCTGCTGGAAAAAACGCCCGAGCATTATCTGAACATCGTGGCCGTCAAGACCAAGGACAAGGATGCGCAATGGGCCAAGGATCTGGCTGCAGCCTACAAGTCCGCCGAGTTCAAGGGCGTGGTGGACAGCAAGTTTGCGGGTTATGCCAAGCCCGCATTCTTGCAGTAAGACTCAGCCGACAAGAGCCTGAACCTCATCCTCCAGATAGCGCAGCGCACGCAGCTCAATCTGCTGCAGCTGCGCTTTCTGCGTTTCGGGCAGGCCCTGCAAAAGCGCAGCGGCCCCAAAGTCGCTGAGCACGGCGTGCCCGGTCTGCAGATTGCACAGGATATTGTGGGCATACAGATCACCATGCAGCAGACCACGGCCGTGCAGATGGGTGATGGCAGAGCGTATGCCTTGCAGCAGCTGCTGGGCCTGGTTGGCTTGCAGGCGAAGTTCGGGGTCATAGACATCACGTGTGCAGCTGTCGAAGCTTGGCGGACCGGCTAGCGGCTGCAGGGCTGAATCCAGCAGGGGCAGGGCCGTGGCCATTTGCCCGTCAGGAGCGCCCAGAACCTGCGCCAGTGGCGTCAGCAGATGAGGATGCTGTCCTGCCGCAATGCCTGCTGCCAGTTCGGATTGAGGCGTGCCGTCGCTGGTCTGGGCGGCCTTGAAAACCTTGAGTGCCAGCTCCTGTCCGTTGAGGCTGGCGCGGTAGATATGGCCGCTGGCGCCTTCGCCCAGCTTGCCGGTGATCTGCAGATTTTGATAGAAAATGGGCTCAATCCCATGCCCTGAAAGCGTATCCAGCTCCTGTTTTTGAGTCATTGGATTGCCTGCAAGCGCCAGCCATGCTAGGTGTGGCAGCCGGAAGATGACTTCAGGAGCATCTTCGAAATGGTTGCTTGCCACGCGCAGCAACTCCAGCGCTTGGCAAACTTGCAGGCTCTGGGGCAGCTGCCTCAGCTGGTTGCATGACAGCATGAGCTTTTGCAGACGCGTGCATTGGCCGATGGACTCGGGCAACTGCTGCACGCGGTTGTCCGTGAGAATCAGCCAGCGCAGACGCGCCGGCAGGCTGTCCTCGGGTACATGCGCAATGCGGCAGGCCTTGAAGCCCACCATTTCGAGTTGCGGCATGCGGCCCAGCACGCGGGGCAGTTCGCTGAACGGATTGTTCGAGGCAAACAGAATGCGCAGCCGCGCAAAACGCGTCAGATCATCGGGTAGGGTGCTGAGCCGGTTGCCCGACAGATCGAGGATCTCCAGCGTATCGGCCAGCTGATAAAGCGCGGCGGGGAACTCGGTCAGCCCATCGCAGAGCCTGATATGGTGTGCGCGGGCCAGTGAACCATTGGCCAGCCCGGAGTGAAACTGCTCTAGCGTCAACATAGGACGCGCAGTCTAAGCCCTGAGCACCCATGCACCTAAAAAACACAGTCAGCATGAAAATCTTCAAAGACCTGCCTACGCTGGTACAGGCATTGCCCGAACTGGCGCTGAGCGACTGGGTGGATCTGCCCGCCGATGCCGCTGCCCAGCTCGATGCGCCACATCAGTCCCCGTCAGCAGATCTGCTAACACAGCCTGCTTTGCGCTTTGTGGCGCGCGATGCGAATGAGGTGCCGCGCATGGGCTATGTGCCGTGGATGCCGGTGGCGGTGCTCGCTCAGATGCACTGGCCTTCACCATCGGACGCGGTGGCATGGTCTTGTTTTCTGCAGGCCGAGTTCGGGCGCAGCCAGCGCTTTGTAGAAAACCATGACGTGTGGGATGAGGCCGACCTGCCCGAGCCGTATTGGCTGCCCGCCGATGCTTCGCTCGATCAGCGGCTGGCCCATTGGTATCAAGGCCTGCAGGCCCATGCCTGGATGGACGAAGAGCCGGCTCAAGTCAAGCCCTTCAGCCGGGCCGAGCTGCGCCTGTGCGAATGGCGCCTGGGTTGCGCTCTTCCCCAGTCCTTGCGTGACTATCTGTTGCAGCTCGGTGTGCTGGACTGGGCCGAGCGCTTGCTGAGTCCGCGCTTTGATCTGATGGCGCCGGATGCAGACATGGATGCCATCGGTTCGGTGCAAGTCGTGTTCCCGGGCATCGCCGATATTGTGGAGATGAGTGCGTCGCAACAGGCGCTGGCCTTGGAGGCGCAGTTGAGCGAGCTGGTGGTGTTCGGGGACTACCTGGGCAATGGCAATCTCTGGTGCTTTGACCGCTGCGATGGCTCTGTCTGGTATCTGGACCATGACAGCAGCCCCTTGCTGACCCGTATGTTCGACGATGTGGGCGACTATCTGGACGCGCTGGCCTTGATGTCGCTATGCCGCAGTCACGCCGTGGCCCAGGGGCGGGATGATGGCGATGAGCAGGCCGAAGTGCTGCTGGAAAAGCGCTTTGGGCGGGCGCTGATCAGGAAATGGATGTACTGAAATGAGTATGAAACTGCTCAAGGCCGCTGAAAAAGGCGATATTGCTGCGCTGGAGTTGCGCCTGAGGGACGGTGACGATATCGCCTATGTGCAAAAGAGCACAGGTCTCAATGCGCTGATCACTGCCCTCAATTGCGGCAATGATGCCGCGGCCCAATGGCTGGTGGAGCAAGGCAGTCCGCTGGATCAGGTGAGTCTGGCAACGGGCATGACCGCCACCGCCTGGGCGGCCTTCAACGGGCGCACAGAGATGCTGCAAGTGCTGCGGCAGGCGGGGGCCGACCTTGACAAGACCGGGGATGACAAGGGCCGCACCCCATATCTGTTGGCTGTGGACCATGGCGCGTGGGAGGCTGTGCGCTGGTTCTGGTCGGCCGGGATCGATCTTCGGCGCAGAGATGCTCAGGGTCACAATGCCTGTGATCTGCTGGTGCACAGCGGTCGTGATGTGCCCGGGGATGTACTGGAGCGCGTGGCAGGGCATGCCGCTGCACTGCCCACGGGGCGCTGACGTGACGACGATGCCATGCTTGCATGGCATCGTCATCGTCTCAACGGCGAGACTGCATCAGGACGCTGGCTGGATGAGGGTGATGATCAGCGAGCCATCCTTGTCCTCGGCGCGGAACAGCACTTTGTCACCGGCTTTGAAGTCGTTGGACTGGCTGGCGCCCGCCAGCACAAACACCATGGTCATGGGAGGCATGTCCAGGTTCTTGATTTCTTCGTGGCGAATCGTCAGCTTGCCTGTGCGCTTGTCCACGCGGGTGATTTCACCGGCAGTCAATGCATCGGCCTGAGCTGCAGGTGCGGTTGCAGAAGTGCCGGCTGCTGCGCCGTGACCGGCGTGTGCCGAGTGATCCTGCGCCAAAGCGGGAGTGATCAGCGCAAAGCCCAGGCTCAGGGCTGCCAAAGTGGTGTGAAAGAGGTTTCTCATCATGTTCTCCTGAATTGAGGGGTCAGCCGCGATAGCTGGTGAAGACCGAGGTGCTGACATCGCTGCGCATCAGGCTTTGGGTGACCAGCAGCACGTCGTAGGGGTCTTTGCGGCCGCCGTACTCGGGGCCGTCCATGCCGGGACTGCCAATGGGCATGCCCGGTACGGCGATGCCCAGCGCCTTGGGTTTTTGCTTCAGCAGCTTGTGCACATCGGCGGCAGGCACATGGCCTTCGACCAGATACCCGCCCACCAGGGCTGTATGACAGGAACCCAGGCGGGTAGGCAGGCCCAGTTTGGCGCGTACGGCGCTGTTGCCCACGTCGTGCACCTTGACGGCGAAACCAGCCTGCTCCATCAGGGCAATCCAGTCCTTGCAGCAGCCGCAGTTCGGGTCTTTCCAGACCTCCATGGCAATCTTGGCGGGAGCAGCCGCCATTGCTGGCAGCGCAGCCATGCTGGCAGCGGCGGCCAGCAGATGCAGAACGTGGCGGCGGTTGGTGCTTGTCATCGGGAATTCCTTTCTTGCGTTATTCGGTGACGGTGAAACGCCCCGTCATGCCGGCCTGGTAATGGCCGGCGATCAGGCAGGCGAAGTCGAATTCGCCTGCGCGGTTGAAGCTCCACACCATGTCTTCGGTCTGGCCTGTGGCCACATGGGCCATATAGGGTTCGGCATGTTCCATGCCGGGGTACTTGAGCATCATCTGCGCGTGCTCATCGAGCGATGCCCGGGTGCCCAGCACCATCTCGTGCATGAGAAGGCCTTTGTTGACCACGCGCAGGCGCAGGGTTTCGCCCTTTTTCACGCTGAAATGACTGGGGCTGAAGCGCATGTCGTCCGTCATCTGGATGGTGATGGTGCGCCGGGCCTCCCTGGCCTCGGCGGCAATGCCCCAGGGCTTTTGCTCCTTGATCACGGGACCGCTGGCATGGGTGCTGTTTCCATGCGCAAAACTAGCGCCAGCGCTTGCTGCCAAAGTGCAGGCAGCTATGAAATGAATAGTCTTCATGGGAGTCTCCTGGCGTCAGTGCTGGGTGTGTGCACCCGTGGCGGGGCCGGTTTCGGGTTTGCGTACGGTGGCGGCACCGGGGGCGGTGCCGGGCGTGCTTTGGCGGGGGGCCTTGGCATCGAAAGGTGCGCCCTGCCATTCATAGGCACGGGTCCCTTTGGGCTGCTGGTACCAGCCGGGGTCCTTGTAGTCGTTGGCACCCAGGTTTTTGCGTACCTTGAAGCTGGTGAACATCCCGCCCATTTCGATGGGGCCGTAAGGGCCCTGGCCGGTCATCATGGGGAAGGTGTTGTCGGGCAAAGGCATTTCCATGGCGCCCATATCGCCCATGCCGCGCTCGCCCATCAGCATGTAGTCGGGCACGATCTTCTGGATCTTGCCCACCAGGCCGCGGTGGTCCACGCCGATCATGGTGGGCACGTCGTGACCCATGGCGCCCATGGTGTGGTGGCTCTTGTGGCAGTGGAAAGCCCAGTCGCCGGGCTCGTCGGCAATGAATTCCACCTGGCGCATCTGGCCCACGGCCACATCCGTTGTCACCTCGGGCCAGCGGGCGGACTTTGGAACGGGGCCGCCATCGGTGCCCGTGACCTCGAACTCATGGCCGTGGATATGGATGGGGTGGTTGGTCATGGTCAGATTGCCCACGCGGATGCGCACCTTGTCGCCCTGACGAGCCACCAGTGGGCTGATGGCGGGGAAGGCGCGGCTGTTGAAAGTCCAGATATTGAAATCCGTCATCTCGTTGATGCGCGGTGTCATGGTGCCGGGCTCGACCGCATAGGCGCTGAGCAGGAAGGCATAGTCGCGCTGCACCTTGTCGATCAGCGGGTGGGCTGTCTTGGGGTGGGTGATCCACAAGCCCATCATGCCCATGGCCATCTGCACCATCTCATCCGAATGCGGGTGGTACATGAAGGTGCCGGGGCGGCGCGCCTCGAACTCATAGACGAAGGTCTTGCCCGGCGGGATGTGGGGCTGGTTCAGCCCGCCCACACCGTCCATGCCATTGGGCAGACGCTGGCCATGCCAGTGGATGGTGGTGCTCTCGGGCAGGCGGTTGGTGACGAAGATGCGCACCTTGTCGCCTTCCACCACTTCGATCGTGGGGCCCGGCGACTGGCCGTTGTAGCCCCACATATTGACGAAAAATCCGGGCGCCACCTCGCGCACCACGGGCTCGGCCACGAGGTGGAACTCCTTGACGCCCGCATTCATGCGCCAGGGCGTGGTCCAGCCGTTGAGCGTGACCACGGGTTGGTAGGGGCGACCGTTGGGCGGCGTCAAAGGCGCAGCCGTGTCGGCGCTGCCTTGCATGACGGGCTCGGGCAGGGCCGCCATGGCAACCCGGCTGACGGCCATTGAAGTTGTGGCGGCTGCCACTGCAGTGGCAGCGCCAGTGAAAAAGGATCGGCGTTGCATATCAGTGACCTGCTTCGGCTTGTGCAGCGGGCGCTGCGCTGGTGTTGACGGTGGGGGTGGTTCCTGGCGATGTGCCTGTCAGGGCCAGGCGCAGATCGGTCTCGGCCAGCCAGAAGTCGCGCTGTGCCTCGGTGGCGGTCACCACCGCTTGCGTGGTGCTGCGGGCCTGGGCCAACAACTGCCACACACTCATGAACATGCCGTTGTAGCGGTAGACGGTTTCTTCCTGCATCAGCTTGGCCAAGGGCAGAACCTCGGCCTGCTGCTGCTGGGCCAGGTCGTAAGCCGTGCGGTAGGCCAGCCAGTTGCTGCGGGCTTCGCTGCGTGCGCGTATGGCGTTGTCTCGCAGCAGCGATGCGCTGCGCAGCACCTGGTTGCGTGCCATGCCGCGCGCGGCAAAGCCCCAGTCAAACAGCGGCAGCGGCACGTCGAACTCCCAGCCCTGGGTCTTGTCGCTGTGGCCGGTGGCGCGTTCAGTACTGGTGTTGTTGCTGTAGCTGGCGCCGATATCACCAAAGATGGTGCCAATCGTGGCCCAGCCCTGGCGGCCGGCGGTCACATCAAGGTCGCGGCGCAGAGCGCCCAGATCCAGCCGCTGACGCAGGGCGGTGGCTTCGGCGTCATCGCCGCCGCGCAGCTCGGTGGCTTTGGGCAAGGCGGGCAGTTGCTCGGGCAGCTTGTAGGCCAACTGCTCGCCCCACAGACCCATGCGGCGGGCCAGCTGCTCGCGTTCCAGCTGGGCGTTCAGACGCGCGCGTGCCAGCTGGGCGGAGGCCTGCTGCTGCTGGGCCAGTTCTCTGGCCTGGTCCATCTTGCTGAAGTTGCCGACCTGGGCCATGCGGCGTGCCAGCTCGCCGCCCAAGGCCGCTGCCTCGTGCATGCGTTCGTTGGCGGCCAGAGCCTGCTCGGCTGCCACGGTGCGCAGCCACGCGCGGCGTGTGTCGGAGGCCAGCAGCAGCACCTGCTGGGCGGCCGTCAGCGTGGCCTGTTCCATCTGCCAGCCCTGCCAGCGGCTGCGCCAGGGCAGGGTGATGAGCTGAACCAGCCCAAAGCTGAGCTGGCGTTCAATCTCGCGCTCGTGGCCGTTGCGAAAGCGGCCGAAGGTAAAGCTGGGGTTGGGCAGTGTCAGCACTTGCACGCGCTGCGCGTCGGCAATGCCAAGCTGCGCCAGCTGGGCCTGCAGACCGGGGTTGTTGAGCAGGGCGATGCGCACGGCGGTGTCGGCATCGACAGGGGCTTTGAGCCAGTCGGCAATCTGGGTCTGCGCATCCTGCAGGGCTTGCGCGTCCGGCGACGGCAGTTGTGCACCCGCGGGCAGCCTGCCTTCGGTATGTCTGGCCACGTTGCCGCGCAGTCCGTCGGGCGAGATGCTGGCGCAGCCAGCCAGCGCCAGTGCGGCGAGCAATGGCGCGGCTTTGAATGCAAGGCGCTTCATGGCTGGACTCCGTGATGGTGCTGATGTGCGGGCGCACCGCTGTCCGGGGCTGGGCCGGAGGCATTGCCCTGGGATTTTTCCCACCTGAGCACATCGCCATGGCCGCGCGGGAACTCGCCCACGGCAGCATTGGCGGCCTTCCAGTCGCCGGGTTGGCTCACGATGGCAGCACCGGCCGCGAGTGGCCGATGCTGCAGCGCCAGCGTAGGAGCGTCGGGATCGAAAACGCGGTTGCCCTTGGCTGGGGATTGGGCGGCCGGGGGAGCCAGCTCGGGCGTCTGGGCCAGGACTGGCGGGCTGACGCCGGCCATGAGCAAAGCCATGGCTGTCAAAGAAAGAGGATGCGCGTGGCGCATAGAGGATTCCTGTCGTCTAAAACCGGGAGAAGGTCCGCAGTCTTGAGCGTTTGACGGCTCGAAACTAGACAGCTAGCACGTGGCTGCTATCAAAATGCGGACGCACCTAGGGCGTCAGAGCGCAGAAATCGGTGGTTTGACGAGGTCGGCAGGCGCGGCGCTGGCAAAGCGCGCTGCACCATGGGCCGGCTGGGCGGCCAGAGGGAGGCTGGAGTGAAGTGTCAGCAATTCGGGGTTGGCCAGCGTCGAGTGGCAGATGCCGCAGGCCGTGCAATGGCCTTCATGCTGGTGGCAGTCGCTGTCGGCGGCATTGGCGCTGCAGCTGACGGCCCCTGCAGGGCCTGCCTTGTGGGACGCGGCCATGTCGTGATGCGGCTGTGCGTCGGCCGTGAGGCTTGCATGCGCGTGGTGCGAAGCCTCTGCCATGGCGGCCACTTCGTCCAGGCTTTGCGTCTGCACCAGCGCATGTCCCATGTGATGGGCCTGGTTGGTGTTCTGCTCCATGGCCATGGCATCGCCTGCCAGGCCACGCAGGGCCAGCAGCAAAATCATGAACAGAGAGAAAAAGCGACGCATGGGGTGAATGATAGCGAAGGGCGGGTTTAGTTCCCCGCCCGGTGCAGTAAATCGTAAATTAGATAGCTGCTTGCGCTTGCCTATCAAGGGTTAAGGTCGAATTTCATGTGTTTTCAGGCCTGTTCCCCCAATGGCGCAGGCGCAGGCCATTGGCGACCACCAGCAGGCTCACGCCCATATCGGCCAGCACGGCCAGCCACATGCTGGCATTGCCGCTGACGGCCAGAATGAAGAAGGCCAGCTTGATGCCCAGGGCCAAGCTGATGTTCTGCCAGAGCACGCTGTGCGCGCGCTGCGAGAGATCGACCACCTCGGGGATGCGGCGCAGGTCGTCGTTCATGAGCACCACATCGGCGGTCTCCATGGCCATGTCGGTGGCATGCATGCCGCCCATGGCAAAGCCTATATCGGCCTGGGCCAGCGCCGGCGCGTCGTTGATGCCGTCGCCTGTCATGGCCGTGGGGCCGATGTCGCGCTGCAGCTCGCTCAGGGTCTTGAGCTTGTCCTCGGGCAGCATATTGCCGCGTGCATCGCTGATGCCTGCTTCCGCGGCCACCGTGCGCACGGTGGCGCTGTTGTCGCCGCTGAGCACAATGGGTTTGACACCAAGCGCCTGCAACTGGGCCACGGCCGCCTTGGCCTGCGGGCGCAGCGGGTCGGCCACGGCAAACAGCGCCTGCACGCCCTGTTCATTGGCCAGCAGGGTGACGGTGCGGCCCTGTTGCTCCTGCAGCATCAGCGCGGCCTGGAGTTCGGCACTGTCCCAGCCTTGCTCGCCCACCCAGCGCAGATTGGCCAGCGTCCAGCGTTCACCGTCGATCTGGGCCTGCACGCCGCGGCCGGGCAGGGCTTGCAATTGCTGTGCTTCGGCAAAGTCCTTGCCGACCTGGGTCTCCAGCCCCTGGGCAATCGCGCGCGATACCGGGTGGTCGGAGCGCGATGCCAGAGCATAGGCGCGGGCTGCGGCTTCATCGCCGCTCGCAGCATTCCAGTTCTGCCAGTCCACCAGCTTGGGTGAGCCCGTGGTCAGCGTGCCGGTCTTGTCGAGTGCGATGGCCTTGAGCTGGCGAGCCGATTCCAGTGCGCTGCCTCCCTTGATGAGAATACCGCGCTTGGCAGCAGCCGTGAGCGCGCTGACCACGGTGACCGGGGTGGACAGGACCAGGGCACAGGGGCAAGCGATGACCAGCAGGGCCAGGGCCTGGTAAGCGGCCTGATGCCAGCTCCAGTCCAGCAGCCAGGGCGCGAGCAGGCCCAGGGCAATCGCCAGCACCAGCACGATGGGGGTGTAGACCTCGGCGAAGCGGTCGACAAAGCGCTGTGTGGGAGCCTTGGAGGACTGCGCCTGCTCCACGGCATGGACGATGCGCGCAATCAGGCTGTCGCTGGCCGGTGCAGTTACACGCAGGTGCAACTCGCCGTCCTGGTTGATGGAGCCTGCATACAGCTCGTCGCCCGGGCCTTTGTGCGCCAGCGCGCTCTCGCCCGTGATGGGGGCCTGATTGACCGAGCTTTGGCCCTCGGTGACCAGGCCGTCGAGTGGGACGCGAGCGCCTGGCGTCACACGCAGCACGGCGCCCAAAGGCACCTCGCTGGCGGCCATGCGCTGGGTGCTGCCGTCGGGCTGCAGCACATCGGCGGTCTCTGGCGCCAGCTGCAGCAGATTGCGGATGGCCAGGCGGGCCTTGTCCATGGCCTGGTCTTCGATGCGCTCGGCCGCCGCATAGAGCGCCATGACCATGGCAGCTTCGGGCCACTGGCCGATGATGAAGGCGCCCGTGACGGCCACGGCCATCAGGGCATGAATGCCGAGCTTGAAGCGCAGCACATCCTTGAGGCCGGCCTTGTAGACGCCCAGGCCCGACAGCGCTATGCCCAGCACGGCCAGCGCCATGCCCAGATATTGAAGCGTGGGGTTGGCGCCGTCGCCGCCAAACCAGTGGCAGGCCTCTGCCGCCAGAGCTGCGGCCAGAGCGGCATAGATGCGCGGCCAGCCGGGCAGCACGCCATGGTCGTGAGCATGGTCATGACCGTCACCCTCATCGTGAGCCTGGCTCTTGGCTGGCTCGCTGATGGAAAACGGTGCGCAGCAGCCGGTTCCGCAGGCCGATGTGGCTGTGGCGGCAATAGGTTTCGACGTGGCTGGCACATGTTCATGCGGATGAGCATGATCGTGATCGTGTGAATGACCATTGTGGCCGCCGCCATGGGCGTGGGTGGACAGGCTTTCTTGCTTCATGGCAGTATTGAAAACAATAAAGTCACTTCAAGGTCAAGCATGTCCCTCGATTCGCACGATATTCCGCGCTGGCGCATTGGCGAGGCAGCCAAACGTTCCGGCATTGCTGCGGCCAATATCCGCTACTACGAAAAGGAGCAACTGCTCTCGCCCGGCATGCGCGAGGACAATCAGTACCGGCTCTACACCGATGGCGATGTTCACAGGCTGCGTTTTATTCGGCTGTGCCGGGCCATGGATATGTCGCTCGACGAAGTGCGTACCCTGCTGGCGCTCGATGGTGCGCGCAAGGCCGATTGCGTGGCTGCCAACAAAACCCTGGACGCCCATCTGGGTCATGTGCGCGAGCGGCTGGCCGAGCTGCAGGCTCTGGAGCATGAGCTCATGCAGCTGCGCAGCCAGTGCGACGGCTCGGACAGCTTTTGTCACATCATCGAGGCCTTGCATGCACAGGCCGATGAGCCCTTGCCCGAAGGCTTGCAGGGCAGTGCTGCGGCAAAGCGCCATGTCTGACAGGCGGCAACCGTGGCGGCTGCGCCCGTACCCTAAAGTGGACGCTATCATTCCTGCATGAGCTGGAGTGAAACCACCATCAAGCTGCCGGGGCGGATCTGGGCCGCGCTGGGCGCGCAGGCCCTGGCGTGGTGGCGCAGCATTTATCTGACAGCCGTGCTGTTGGTGCTGGTCATGTCGCCATCCAGCTACCAGAAGCACGGGCGGGCCATGCTGGCCCAGCAGATGTTTGCGCAGACCGCCCCCATACTCACAGGTTTTACCGCGCTGGCGGCCTTGTTGTGTGCGGTGATTGCGCGCATCGTCATTGTTACCGCACAAAGTTACGGTCTGTCGCGCTATGCGCTGGATCTGGTGGTGCGAGTGATGGTGATCGAGCTGATACCGCTGACGGCCGCACTGTTTGTGGCCATGCGCTGCACCATTCCGGCCGGCGTGCAGGTGGTGCAGATGCGTATGCAGGGCCAGCTCGCGAAGTGGAAGACGCAAGGCATTGATCCTGTCCGTGCGGCACTGGTGCCGCGCGCTGCGGCGGGCGTGTTTGCGGCCGTCACGCTGGCTGCGCTCAGCTGCATCGTGGCCTTGGTCACCGTGTATCTGAGCGTCTATGGCTTCAGTCTGGCCGGGTTTGCTGCCTACACGCGCATCTTCGGCCAGATCTTCACGCCGTCGCTGACGCTGGTGTTTGTGCTCAAGACCTGGTTTTTCAGCCTCACGGTGGCCGTCATGCCGCTGGCCTCTGCCATGTACACGCCTGTTGCGCGGCACAGGCAGGGTGGGGCGGAGCTGGGTGGCTTTGCACGCATGTTTGCCGTGTTGCTCCTGATCGAGGTGATCTCGCTCATGGGCAACTATTACTGAAAAGGATGGAGCCATGAGCGAAACGCGTATGGCCGAGGAGCAACTGATCGACGAGGAGTTGCTCAGCCTCAAACCCGTCGCACATCTGCGTGCCAAGGCAGCCGCGCTGCTGGCGCTGACCCTGGTCTTGATTCTGAGTGCTGCCGCTTATCTGCTCTACGCGCGTGGAGTGTTCGAGCCCACGCAGCGTCTGGTGCTGACGGCCGATGACTCCGAGGGCGTGATCGTGGGCATGGACATGACGTTCTCGGGCTTTCCCATAGGCCGCGTGCGCAAGATAGAGCTGGCCGAGGACGGCTCGGTTCGCATTCTGGTCGATGTGACCGAAAAGGATGCCCACTGGCTGCGCCAGTCCAGCGTGTTCACGCTGGTCAAGGGACTGGTGGGCGGCACCACCATCAAGGCCTATACCGGCATGCTGGGCGATGCGCCACTGCCGCCGGATTCCGTGCGGCCCGTGCTCAGCGGCGACGCCACGGCAGAGCTGCCCCAGATCATCAATTCCGCCAAGGAGGTGCTGGCCAATGTGGCGGCACTGACCGCCACGGATTCGGCATTGGGCGGATCACTGGCCGAAGTGCGCAAGCTGGCCGAGCGCATGCAGGGCCAGGGCGGGGTTCTCGGAGCGGTGCTGGGCAGCGACGAGGAAGCGAAGAAGGTCGGCCAGATGCTGGAGCGCGCCAACTCCCTGCTCGGACGCATGGACCGCATGGTGGCGCGCGCCGACAGCCAGGTCTTTGATGCGAATGGCGTGATGCCTCAGGTCAAGGCCACCATGGAGCAGCTCAACGGCTTGCTGGCCGATACGCGCAAAAGCATGGCCAAGGTCGATGCCGTACTGGCCGATATGCAGGTGGTGGGCAGCAATGCCCGCGAGGCCTCGACCGACTTGGGTGCGCTGCGCGCCGAGGTCGAAAGCAATCTGCTGAGGCTGGAGTCTGTGCTCAACGATCTGCAGCGCAAATGGCCGTTTTCCCACAAGCCGGAGTTGAAGCTGCCATGACGCAAAAAATCAACCAAAAGCAGACTCTGGGTCAATGTGGGAAAGTGATAGCTGCTATATCCGTCATGGCGATTTCGGCCTGTGGCAACCAAGCCCCGGCACCGGATTGGGCCTTGAGTGCCGAAGCTGCGGCGCAAAAAGCTACTCAGGCCTATTTGCAAGGGCATCAGCGCGTGGAGGCGCTGCAGTGGCAGAAGGCGCGTGATGCAGTGGCAAGCACCGGCCAGCCCGCGCAGGCCGCCAAGCTGGAGCTGATGCGCTGCGCGGCGCAGGTGGCCAGCCTGGACTGGAACAGCTGCCCGACCTATGAGGCGCTGGCGCAGGATGCGGGCAAGCCAGAGCAGGCCTATGCCCGCTATCTGCAGGCGAGTCCACAAGCGGGTGATATAGAGCTTTTGCCCGAGGCGCAGCGCGGCGTGGCGCGGCAGTTGCTCGGCGGCGGAACAGGTGTAGCCGCTGTGGCCGAGATCAAGGATCCGCTATCGAGACTGGTGGCTGCGGGTGTGCTGCTGCGTGGCGGCGCTGCGGTGCCTGACCTACTGCGGCAAGGCGTCGATACCGCTTCGGAGCAAGGCTGGCGCAGGCCTTTGATGGCCTGGCTTCTGCTGCAACTCAAGGCAGCGCAGCAGGGCGGCGATGTGGAAAAGCAGGCGCAGCTGCAGCGTCGGCTGAAGCTTCTGGAGACATCCGCACCCAAGTGAATAGGCCGGCCACCGGATTGAAAATGAAAAAGCGAGGCCTGAGCCTCGCTTTTGAGTGGATGGCGAGCCAGAGGCTCGCTCAAACCCGGTGCTTAGAAGCGGTGACGGATACCGGCGATCAGGCTGGTGCCGGTCTTGGGATTGGCATCGGTCACGCGGTCATACATCAGAGCGGTGTAGACATCGGTGCGCTTGGACAGGAAGTGGTCGTAGCCCAGGGTCGCTGTGGTGCGGGTGGCGTCGGTGGCCGCTTCGTACTTGGTGCGGGCCACGGCGGCCTTGACAGTACCGGGGGTACCGGAGACAGGAATGTCCAGACCCAGCGAGTAGGTCTTGCTCTTGCTATCCAGATCCTTGACCTTGGCCTGGCCGTAGGTGGCGTAGAGCTTCACGACGTTGAAGTTGTAGCTGCCGCCGACCATCCAGTCGCTCTTGGTGGGCATGACTGTGCCGCTGCCGGGGTTGGTGATCTGGTCGCGCTCGTAGAAGGCCGTCAGGCTCAGAGGACCGTTGAAGTACAGGGCGTTCACGCCGACGTTCTTCTTGCTCTTGTTGCCAGGAGTCGTTTGCTCGCCGAACTGGTAGTAGACATTGGCAGTCAGACCGCCGAAGCTAGGTGTCGTGTAGACCAGCATATTGCTCCAGCCGGTGTCGGCGGGCGTTGTCAGGCGGTTGCCGCCCCAGGCTGCGGTGGGCGTGTTCGCGTGCAGCACCAGAGGCGAGATGGTGAACGAATCGCCGAAGGGGTTGGTCAGAATGGTGGGCAGGAAGTTGGGCGCCTTGTCGCGGCCCAGGCCGATGCGGCCGAAATTGCCGTTCAGGCCGATGTTGGCATCGCGCGAGAAAAAGGTATCGCCGGGGAAGCGGCCGGGTTCACCCGTGTCCATGCGCATGAAGGCGGTGAGGTTGAAATCGACCTTCAGGCCGCCGCCCAGGTCTTCCGTGCCCTTCAGGCCCCACCAGGAAGTGGTCATGCCGCCGGAGCCGACAACGCCCTTGCGATCCTGGCCGGCCATTTTGACCGAGCCGGCATACATATCGGCCAGTCCGGTCAGTTGCACATTGCTCTGGGCAAAAGCGGCGCCGGAGCAGGCCAGGGCTGCAGCCATGGCGATAAAAGCAGTCTTCATGAGTGTCCTCTCGAGTTAGATATTGGATTTACGTTTTGAAATATAGCGGGGGTTTGTATACAGCTTGCTCTGCAGTTCCGCGGATGCCGATGAAATCATCTTTTCAGCGATATGACAGTGGTTTTTTTACCTCAAGGACTCAGGGAAATCTCTTGTGTGCACCGTGTTGGTGCTATCAATATTGCCGTGCAAAGCGGCTGGGTGAAGCCAGCTGAGCGAGAGTGAGTACTGAGGGTTTCGTGATCAAGGAATAACAGTCATTCCTGGTGGACCAGGTTTGATCAGGAGGTTCGGGGATGACAGCGTCAGCGGATGGAACAGGAGTGACTCGGCGATGGATGCCTGCCTGGAATCGCTGAAGCGCCCACTCTTGTCGTTCCTTTGGGCAGCCTTGGTCAGGCCCTGCGCAGGGCTCGCGATTGGCCGGAGTGTGCTGTGCGTGCTGAGCGCTTATGCGGCCGGGTGTGCGTTGATATCAGGCCTGCAGCTTTCAGCACCAGTTCGATACTTTTTTGAAAAAAGTGCGCGTTTTCCCCGGGGAGGGTGTTTTTCCTCCCTATAATTCATCCCATCGACACGGAATGTAGCGCAGCCTGGTAGCGCACTTGCATGGGGTGCAAGGGGTCGCGAGTTCGAATCCCGCCATTCCGACCAAATTGAAAAGGCCTGTGATGAAAATCACAGGCCTTTTTCAATGTCGCTGCGAGGTTTGCTATGAAACCTGCAGCGCCAGATGACCGTCGTGGCTGATAATCGAGCAACTGCTTGAGTTGCAGCCTTCCCAAAAGATGGTCGAAAATCGGTTACAATAGCGTCATCGACACGGAATGTAGCGCAGCCTGGTAGCGCACTTGCATGGGGTGCAAGGGGTCGCGAGTTCGAATCCCGCCATTCCGACCAATCTAAAAGGGCTCCTAACTGTAAAGTTAGGAGCCCTTTTTCTATCCAGATCGCATGATGTCGTACGACTATTCAGGGCGATGGCTCGAAGAGAGATAGAAGTGCGGTCTCAACCTCTGCTGTCGCACTCCTAGCCTTTGCGGGAACGAAAAAGCAGCCACAGCAGATACACCCCACCCAGCAAGCCCGTCACCAGCCCAATAGGCAGATGCAGGCGCACCGGCGCCCACTGGCTGAGCAGGTCGGCCGCCAGCAGCAGTACGGCGCCCATGGCTGCGGCCGTGAACAGAGGTACATCAGGTGACAGGCCCAGGCGCCTGGCCACCTGGGGCGCTGCCAGCGCGATGAACGCGATGGGCCCGGCCGCCGCCGTGGCGATGGCCGTCAGGGCAACGGCGCACATCACCATGATCAGCCGGGTGCGCGCTACGTTGACGCCGAGCTGGGTGGCGGCGTCATCGCCCAGTTCCAGAAGGTTGATGCGGCGGGCACACAGCAGCACGACCGGCACGATGGCGACGAAGCTGAATGCGGCTGGCACGACATGCGCCCAGGTCCGCGCACTGAGCGAGCCGGCCAGCCAGCGCTGTGCGGAGACGGCCCGGTCCAGATCGCCCATGACCAGCAGGATGGTGTTCAGGCCCGAGAGCGTGGCCCCTACGCCTATGCCCACCAGCACCAGCCGGTAGCCCCCTGCCACGCGCCGGCCGCTGGACAGCGCGAGCACCACCGCCGCCGTGGCCATGCCCGACAGCACGGCGGCTAGCGATATCCACAGTGGCCCGGCATCGCCCAGTACGATCAGCGCAATTGCCCCGCTGGCTGCGCCCGTGGTGAAGCCGATCACGTCCGGCGAGCCCAGCGCATTGCGGGAGACGGACTGGAAGATGGCACCGGCCATGCCCAGCGCCGCACCCACGAAGACCGCCGTGAGCACGCGCGGCAGCCGCACGCGCAGAACCACGCGCTCGGCGGCGGGGTTGGCGCCCGTGCCCAGCAGACTGTCCAGCACCTCGGTCGGACTCAGCGACAGGGTTCCCGTGCCCAGCAGCAACACACCCAGCATCAGGGTCAGCACGACCAGTGCCATGCCCACGGCCAGCGGCCTTGGCCGCCAGCGGAACGAATATGGGCCCCAGCGCAGTACCGAAGTCTTCACGGACGCCTTCATAGCCTGCTCAACCGGTTTCTGCACGCCACCCAGACAAAGAACGGCCCGCCGATCAGGCAGGCGACGATGCCCGCAGCCACTTCGGCAGGCGCTGCGACGACGCGGCCGAGCACGTCGGCACCCAGCAGCAGCACTGCAGCGTAGAGCGCGGACAGCGGCAGGATCCAGCGGTAGTTGGGCCCGGACGAGAGGCGGGCCAGATGCGGGGCCACCAGGCCGACGAAGGCGATAGGACCCACGGCTGCCGTGGCTGCACCGGCCAGCAGCATGACCGCCAGGCAGGCCAGTTGAGCGGTGGCGCGGACATTGACGCCCAGCGCCAGGCCCAGGTCATGGCCCAGCGCCATGGCGTTGAGCTGGCCGACAATGGACCAGGCCGCCGCCAGCCCCGCCGCCACGGCGGCCACCAGCACGGCGGCGCCGGCGTAGCCGCTGCCCTCCAGTGAACCGGCCGCCCAGTGTCGGAAGCCGTCAAAGACTTCCGGGGGCGCATTGAGCAGGATGATGCCCGCGCTGGAGGTGAGCATGACGGACAGGCCGGCCCCGGCCAGCACCAGGCGCACGGGGTGCGTGCCCGCCCCCCGGGACTGACCGAACGCGAAGACGGCCGCGCCGGCCAGCCCCGCTCCCGCAAAGGCGCACCAGACATACTGGGCCACGGTTGTCAGGTCGAGGGCCGTCATGCCGATCAGCACGGCCAGGGCTGCGCCGGCATTGACACCCAGCAGGCCCGGCTCGGCCAGGGGATTGCGGGTCACGGCCTGCATGAGCGCGCCAGCAACGCCCAGGGCCATGCCGGCCAGGATGGCAACCACGGTACGCGGCACACGCAGCAGGCTGACGACCAGGTGCCGGTCATCGCCCAGGTCGGGCGCGCGCAGCGCGGCGAGGATATCGGCCAGCGCGATGTCGCGCGAGCCCACGGTGATACTGAGCACGGCGACGATACCCAGGGCCAGCGTGCCGCCCGCCAGGCTCAGGCTGCGCCTGCGGCGCAGGTGCGAGTGTGGAGCGGGCCGAGCTAGCGCGCTCTGGAGCAATGCGCGCATGGCTCAGTGGAAATGGCTGGCCACTGCATCGACCATCTGTTGCCCGGAGTAGTAGTCGATGCGAAACGATGTCGGCCCCAGCGAATAGACGCGCCGACCGGCGACGGCGGGAAGGTTGGCCAGCAGCGGGTCGTCCAGGAAGGCCTGGACATCGCTTTGCGAGGCACCCAGCAGAAAGACGGCATCCCCGGTGATGGCGGCCGACAGGTTTTCGCGGGAAATGAATTCAAAGTCCGAGGAACGCGTCACCTGAGCGGCCAGCGTGGGCGGAAGGCCTTCCACCTTGAAGCCCAGCGCGGCCAGCAGTCGTGCATGCGGGCTGGCGGCTCGGCCTATTGAGTAGCTGCCGGCCAGGTTGTAGGCGACGATGCTGACCGGCTTGGCGGGAGGCGTGATGGATGCGGCGGCCTGGGCGACGTGGGCATCGAAGCGGGCAATCGCCGCCGCAGCCTCCTTCGTGCGACCGGTGATGCTGCCCAACTGCGTGGCGATGTCCTGCCAGGACTGGCTGGAGTAGTCGACCATGACCATGGGAACGCCCTGGGCCTGCAGCTCGGAACGGTGCTGGGCCACGCTGTCGGCGCCGGTGGCAGAGGCCACCAGCAGATCAGGGTTGGCGCCCAGGACGGCTTCGATGTCGAACTGCAGGTTGCGGTAGAGCACCTGTACGCCACGCTCGTCGGCAACGTGGGCCCATTGCGAGAAAAAGCCCTTGTCATCGGTCAACCGGCTGGGCGTGGTGGCTGCGGTTGCCGCCACGGGGGCATCGATGGCCAACAGGATGCCCGTCACGCTGGGCGAGGTGGACACGATGCGCTGCGGTAGAGAAGCCTGCTGCGTGGCGCCGGCTTCGTGGACGGCGTTGCGCTGCATGAGCGCGATACCGGCCAGCACGGACAGTGCCGCAGCCGCCCCCAGGGCGGTAAGTTTTAGTCTGTTCATATCGATCTGACCGTGACAGGGCCGAGTACATCAAGGTCAAGGTTCTTCAGGGTGTTCCTCATTGTAGAATGCATTCCGAATTTGTAATGCCTAAGGACCTATTGCTTGTGGGGCATGACCGGCCATGACATATCGACTGAGTGCTGATGCAGTGACGCTGCGCTACGGCGAGCGCACCATTTCGCAGGGCCTGTCCCTTGCTGTTCCCGATGGCTCCTTTTCCGTCATCGTGGGGCCGAACGCCTGCGGCAAGTCCACCCTGCTGCGCGCGCTCTCGCGCCTGCTGGCACCGACCATAGGGAGGGTCATCCTGGATGGCAGGCATATCGCGCAATGGCCTGCCAAGGAGGTTGCGCGGCGCCTGGGATTGCTGCCGCAAAGCGCGATCGCGCCCGAGGGCATCACGGTGGCAGACCTGGTGGCGCGTGGGCGCTACCCCCATCAGTCTTTCCTGAAGCAGTGGACGGATGTCGACGAGCAGGCGGTGGCCGAGGCCATGCAGGCCACTGATGTGATGGCCCTTTCGGACCGGCTTCTGGACGAGTTGTCAGGCGGGCAGCGCCAACGTGTGTGGATTGCGATGGTGCTGGCGCAGCAGACGCCCATCCTGTTGCTGGACGAGCCCACGACGTTTCTGGACATTGCACACCAGATCGAGTTGCTGGAGTTGCTGGCGGACATCAACCGGACCGGCCGCACCGTGATTGCGGTGCTGCACGATCTCAACCAGGCCTGCCGTTACGCCTCACACCTGATCGCCATGCGCGACGGGCGCATCGCCGCACAGGGCAAGCCCGAAGCGATCTTTACCGAGCAATTGGTCGAGGAGGTGTTCGGCCTGTCATCGGTGATCATTCCTGACCCTGTGACCGGGACTCCCCTGGTGGTGCCAAGAAGGCGCAAGGCAATGCATGCCATGGAAGGCTGAAGCGCCTGGGTATCTTCCTGCGCGTCGCTTCTAGGGAGAGTCTGAGCCAAAGGCTCGTCCGCCTGTGGCCTGGTTGATCAGGCTGGCTTCGCGCAGCAGCGCATGCCTGTCGTCGGGCGACTTGAGCTGGCCCAGGTCAGAGACAGTGGTGACCGCGCAGGCGATCTCATGCTGTGCGTCGAACACCGGTGCTGCCTGGCCCGTGACGTTGGACAGAAGGTGGCTGGTCAATTCGGACCAGCAGCGCTCGCGCACTTCATCAAGCACGGCCTTGGTCGGTGGCTTGCCGCGGAAATGGGCGGGTTGCTGGCGGCGCGCGGCGTCGATGGTGGCCTTGGGCAGGAAGGCCTGGAACACCAGACCGCAGGCGGTGTTGTCTATGGGAAGGATGTCGCCAAGCGCCAGCGGATTGATAGAGAAGTAGGCGCTTCTGTACCAGCGTACCAGGGTCGGCCCGCGGTCGGTCCAGATGGCCACGCCGCCGCTGAGCGCGTGCTGGTGTGTCAGCGACTTCATATGCTGCGCCGCAATTTCCACCGCATCCACGCGCTTGAGCGCGCCGATGCCGATGCTCAGTGCCGCGCTGCCCAGGTCGTAGAGACCGCTGGCCGGGTCCTGTCTTGCCAGACCTTCCTTGACCAGGCTTTGCAGGTAGCGGTGGGCCGTGGAGCCCCCCGTTCCGGTGCGCCTTGCCACCTCGCCAAGCGCCAGCTCGCTTTCGGCATTGGCCAGGACCATGAGGAAGCGGGCGGCGATCGAGACCGACTGGATGGTGCCGGAGCGCTTCTCCCCGGCGGTTGTCTGAGGTGTTGTTGTTTTCAAAGGCTCGGCTTCCTTGCCTGTACTTGGAGCATCGCAGGTGGGCGCCCGGGCGCCGCTGGTCTCGATGATACCGGCTCCTTTCGGGTGGAAGGCACCCCCGGTACGCATACATCTTTTCAGTGTTGTTCTTGTTTTCCGCAGATGGGAATGAATTCCTGATGGTGGAATTTCTATGCATCATGCTGTAACATAAAAACAAGAATCATTCTCATTAAAGGAAGATGCTGTGAAACTGTGTTTGCATCGCAGGTTCCCCTCCCGGGCGGGCGCTGTCGTACTCTCTACCTTGATGGCGCCAGCCGGCGTCTTCGCGCAGGGTGTGTCGGGCTCCGAGGAGGAAACCGCCACGCTTGACGTGGTCGTGGTCAGCGGTGAAAAGGTCAGGCGAGAACTCAAGGACACGGCATCCTCCGTGTCGGTCAAGTCTGGCAAGGACATCGAGAAGGAGGAGAGCGGCAATGCCTCGGTCCACGAGGTGCTGCATGACGTGCCCAACGTGGTCTACACCGACACGGTGGGTGCACCCATCATTCGCGGGCAGGACACGCAGGGCCCCAACAACGGGCAGAACGTCTTTTGGGGCGGTACGGTACCGCGCGCCACCATCAATCTCGATGGCCATTACCTCAATTACAACGAGATGTTCTTCGGCGCGACCTCGGTCTGGGATGTGGAGAGCATCGAGGTGTTCCGCGGTCCCCAGACCACCTCGCAGGGCGCGAATGCGATAGCGGGCGCAATCATCGTCAATACCAAGGATCCGAGCTTCAAGCCCGAGGCGGCCTACCAGCTGGAGGCCGGCAACTACAACTCGCGCCGCGCCTCCATCGCCGTCTCCGGTCCCGTGGGCGAGGAGCTGGCCGCGCGGCTTGCCGTGGACTATGCGGGGCGCGACACCTTTATCGACTACAACAATCCGCGGTTCCAGCAGGGCCAGGCCAACCAGGATTTCCGTGCGCTCAACGCGCGCCTGAAACTCCTGTGGCTGCCAAACAGCATCCCCGGCCTGGAAGCCAAATTCACCTACTCGCACAACGACAGCAACCGCCCGACCCAGGAGGCCGCTTCAGCTCCGTTCGGCGCGCTGAAGCACTGGACGACGACCATGCCCAGCTGGAAGCAAAAGACCGATACCGGCATTCTCGATCTGAGCTACGAACTGAGCAACGGCCTGCGGCTGGTCAACCAGGCCCAGTATTCGCGCTCGTCCGTGCAGCGCTACACAGGTATTTCCGGCGAGGGTGATGCCGATATCCGCCAGAATAATTTCTCCAACGAATTCCGCGCCTTCGTGGGCAACGAAAAAGATCGCCTGAGCGGCTTCGGCGGCATCTATTACGCCCGTACCAGCACTGACGAAAGCCTGCTGCTGCGCGGCCTGTCCGCCTTCGATGACACGAAAAAGAACCTGGGTGTCTTCGGCGAGCTGAACTTGCGCCTGACCGATCGTTGGACCCTGAGCAGCGGGCTGCGCTACCAGCAGGACGAGGTGGTGCGCAACGGCAGCTCGGTGCTGGCGCCTACCCCTCTGGATTACACCAAGACCTTCTCGGCCCTGTTGCCCAAGATCTCGTTGGCCTATGCAGCCACGCCACGCTGGACGGTGGGTGCCTTGGTCAGCCGTGGCTACAACCCGGGCGGCGTATCGCTAAACCTCACCAGCCGGCAATGGGCCTATTTCAAGAAGGAATCGATCTGGAATTACGAGCTGTTCAGCCGCACCAGCCTGCTCGATGACAGGCTGATGCTCAACACCAATCTGTTCTACATGGACATGCGGGATGCGCAGTACAACATTCCGGTGGTGATCTCGCCGGGCGTGGCTCAGTCCTACACCATCAACGCCGAGAAGGCCCATGCCTACGGCTTTGAGCTGGGCGCCGACTACCGCGCGCTGGACAATCTGAGGATCAAGGCCGGCGCCGGCGTGTTGCGCACGAGGATCGAGGAGATGAGCAGCAACCCCGGCTACGAGCACAACCGCTTCGCCCGCTCGCCCGGCTACACCGTCAGCGTCGGCGTGAGCTGGGATGCCACTCCCCGGTTCAATGTCTCGGCTCAGGTGCGCCACCTGGACGGCTACTACTCCGATACAGCCAACACCCGTGCCTATGTGGTTGGCTCCAACACCATCACCGACCTGCGCATGAGCTACGCGTACAACGCGCACGTGCAGCTGTACGGCTACATCAAGAACGTCTTCGACAGGCGGGCACCCACTTACCTGCAGCAAAACCGCGGCATCGGCGGCATCGAGGCCAGCATGACGGCGCCGCGCATGATCGGCGTGGGCGTACGCGGAACGTTCTAAGAGGGGAAGGATGCAAGCATGACAAAGCGCAAACCACTGCACATCGGCCTTTCGCTGGCCCCCACCTGGCTGAGCGGCGATGCCTGGAGGCGGCCCGGCAGCAATATCGAAGGGCTGTACTCCAGCGACTTCGCCCTTGACCTGGCCCGGCGCGCCGAGGCCGCGCACCTGGACTTCGTCTTCCGGCCCGACGTGAGCTTTCTGCCCATGGAGGTTCTGGAGACGGGCGCCGGCTTCGCCAGCCTGGACCCCACGGTATTGATGGCCGCGCTTGCGCGCGAGACTTCGCGCATCGGCCTGGTGTCCACGGTATCGACCACGTTTTTCCCGCCCTATGCGGTCGCGCGCCAGCTCCAGTCGCTGCACTGGATCAGCAAGGGCCGCGCCGGCTGGAACATCGTCACCGCCTTGCAGGGCCACGAGAATTTCGGACTGCAGGCCATGCCCGACGCCGACGAACGCTATGCACGGGCTGCCGAGTTCACAGAGGTGGTGCGCCGGCTGTGGGATAGCTTTCCCAACGAGGCCTTGAAGATCGACCGGGGCAGCGGCCGCTATGTCGATGCTTCACTGGTGCGCCCCATAGACCACGAGGGGCCGCATCTGAAGGTGCGTGGCCCCCTGAACCTGCCCGCCTTCGGTGGCCCGCGAATTCCGCTGGTTCAGGCAGGCGCATCCAGCACCGGGCGCGATTTTGCGGCGTCCGTGGCCGACATCGTCTTCGCGCCCACGCCCGACCTCGACGCGGCGCTGGAACTGCGCCGGGACCTGTCCGTGCGCGCGCAGCGCCATGGCCGCCAGGCCCAGGATGTGCGCCTGCTGCCCGGCCTGAGCCTGTACCTGGCCGACAGCCGCGAACAGGCGCGGGAGATGTTCAGGCAGACCCATGGCCGCGTGGACCGGGACCGCAAGCTGGCCTCGATCAAGGCCATGATCGGTCTGGACCTCACGGACTGGCCTGCGGACCGACCGATTACCGGAGCTGACCTGCCGGTGCCTGTGGCGACGCCCTCCAGCCGCACGCATGCGGGCCTGCTCAGGCGCCTGATCGAGCGCGAGTCACTGCGGATCGACGAGTTGCTGCTGCGGCCGGAGATCCTCTCGGCTGCGCACTGGCAGGTGGTCGGCACGGTGGACGATGCCGTCGAGCAGATCGTCGAATGGAGCGCCACCGGCGCCATCGACGGCTTTCTGGCCGCGCCCGGCGGCTCCGTCGAGTCTCTGCATTGCGTGCTGGAACAGTTGGTGCCCCGCCTGGTGGAAGCCGGCCTGTTCCGCTCCCGCTACACAGGCACCACGTTCATGGAGCACCTTGAAGAGTCGCGTCAGGAACGTGTTCATGCTGCAGCTCAACCATCTGCTCGCTCGTAACGGAGATCACGCAGCTTAGTTGTCACAGTCGCGTCCGTCATTGGCAGCAATACTTGGTGGCGGCAGCAACTGTCTGCACACGCTTCGTGGAAAGTGCGGTGAACTGCTCTAAACCTGCGGCTCCGGCCTGAGCCACAGCCAGAGCAATACGCAGGCCATGATGCTCAGCGTCATGGCCGTGAGCCATGGCTTGTACGAGAAATACAGAATCAGCAGGCTGCTGGCGCCCATGCTGACGGTTGCCGTCCATTTGGCTCGGCGGCTGACCTTGCCGCCAGTGTCCCAGTTGTGCAGCAGCGGGCCGAACACTCGGTGAGCATAGAGCCAGCGATGCAGTCTGGGTGAGC
The DNA here is from genome assembly GCF_040187805.1 of Comamonas sp. wu1-DMT. Classification (NCBI taxonomy): domain Bacteria; kingdom Pseudomonadati; phylum Pseudomonadota; class Betaproteobacteria; order Burkholderiales; family Comamonadaceae; genus Comamonas; species Comamonas sp. wu1-DMT. The sequence continues at coordinate 34,322 of NZ_JBANEM010000020.1, read as the reverse complement.
TGCGCACAGCCGCCCAGGCGGCCATCAATATGAATACCGTGGTGGGCATGCCGGGAACCACGGCGCCTATCAGCCCCAATATCACGCAAACCAGCGCAAAGGCAATGAGCAGATAGCGCAGCGGTGCGGAAAGCTGCTTGGATTCCAGGTGCGGTTCTTCGCGAGGGGTTTCGGGCGGTGGTGGCAGATCGTTCATGAGGCAGAAGGTGGGCCGCAGAAGCTGCAGCCTGGCACGGCTCCCATATTAGTCAGCATTGCAGACCGCTCGGGCTTTGTGGCTGCGATGCTGGCGGTATTTGTCACGTCCTTGTCCCTGCTTGCGTGGAGTGCAACCGCATAATCGGTGCGCATGGCCTGGCGACCGATTGGCGACCAGCATGGAATTGATTCAAGGAGCAAGACAATGACCCCCACCCCGAGCGCCGATATGTCCGATGTGATTGCCGAAGTCCGTGGCAAGCTGGGCATGATTACGCTCAACCGGCCCAAGGCGCTCAACGCGCTGTCTCTGGGCATGGTGCGCGATCTGCTGGGTACTTTGCTGGCCTGGCAAAAAGACGACTCGATTCTGGGCGTGGCCATTCGTGGCAGCAACAAGGAAGGGGTGTTCGGGGCGTTCTGCGCCGGTGGCGACATTCGTTTCCTGCACGCGGCCGGCAGCAGCGGCAATCCGCAGCTCGAAGATTTCTTCACCGAGGAATATGCGCTCAACCATCTGATTCACAGCTTTGGCAAGCCCTATATCGCTTTCATGGATGGCATCGTCATGGGCGGAGGCATGGGCATCAGCCAAGGCGGCTCGCTGCGTATCGTGACCGAGCGCACCAAGATGGCAATGCCCGAGACGGCCATTGGCCTGTTCCCCGATGTAGGGGGGGGCTATTTCCTCTCGCGCTGCCCCGGTGCCGTGGGCGAATGGCTGGCCTTGACCGGCGACACTATAGGCGCGGGCGATGCCCTGGCTTTTGGTCTGGCCGATGGCTGCATTCCTGCCGAACAGCAGGCAGAGCTGTGGGAGACCCTGGCAACCACGGATTTTGCCAATGTGGAGGCGCTTAATGCCGTGGTGCGCTCCCGCTTTGTGAGCACCGAGCCCAAGACAACCGCTCACCGCGCGGAAATCGATGCCTGTTTTTCTCAGCCCACGGTGGCTGCTGTTGTGCAGACCTTGCAGGCTGGCAGCGAATGGGCCCAGGCCGAGGCTGCCACGCTGCGCAAGCGCTCGCCCCTGATGCTGCATGTGGTGCTCGAGCAAATCCGCCGTGCGCGCCAGATGGATCTGGCAGAGGACTTGCGCATGGAGCGCGATATGGTGCGTCACTGCTTTTATCTGCGTCCGGGCCGCAGCGAGACCGTGGAGGGCATCCGCGCATTGGCGGTGGACAAGGATCACAGCCCGCGCTGGAATCCCGCCAGCATCGAAGAGGTGAGCGATACCGAGTGGCAGGCGTTCTTTGACAGCCCCTGGCCTGCACATTCGCACCCGCTGGCGGCGCTGAAGGACTGATTGGAGTTGTCATTCAGAAAGCCCGGCAGGTTTGTGGCCTGTCGGGCTTTGTTTTTGATAGCCATCAGCGCTTTGAAAGTAAGCGTCTGAGGGGGATTCGAGTATTAATTCAGGATGACGGCCGCGGATGCTTGTCAGAGCCTGAGTCTGAAAGGCTCGCAAGCGCCTGCGCCAGCAGCGCTATCGAGCGGGGGGCACATCCCTCGGCATCGTTGCTGATGGTCACGAAAGCGGGTTGACCGGCACCGGTGATGCCCGCAATCGTGCGGGCCAGCCGCTCCCGGGTATGCCGATCTTCGCTGAGGATCTCGTTGAACGGCTGGTGCTTCTTCTGGGCATCGGCATAGCCGTAGGCGCCAAAGATGCGATTCAGATTCCAGCGGCAGACCAGCGGCCCGGGCCATAGCGCACGCAGCATGGGCAACTGCTCTTCAATCGTAGGCATCTTGCCGTGCAGGCCCAGACAATAGGTTGCGCCATGGGTCTTGAGTGTCTGGGGGAGCGTCGGGGTCAGCAGCTCGGGGTCTCTGACCTCGACGGCCACGACGACTTGCGGATGTGCTTGTAGCGCCTGCCTTACGGCGGACAGCAGCAGTCCGAGCTTGTCCATCAGCAGGCCGGGGCGGCTGAGCAGACTCCACGGCAGGGGGCTGAGCTGAAAGACCAGAACGCCCAGCTTGCTGCCCAGTCCTTCGAGTGTGGGCTGCACAAAATGCTCTATGGCCAGGTGAGGGTCGAGAAACGCCGGGTTGCTCTCGCGCGGCTTGCCTTCCTCGCTGCGTACCTGGGCATCGGTGATTCCGGCCGGGCATTTGACGACAAAGCGAAAGTCGTCATCGACCTGCGCGGCAAAGGCTGCATATTGGCTGGCCGTCAGCGGCCGCCAGAAGGTGCGGTCGACGCAGACGGTGCGCAGCAGTGGGTGCTGGTGATAGGCCGTCAGACCTTTTTTTGGCCAGCACGCTGCTGTCGTAGGCACCGTCCCAGACCAGGCCTTCCCAGCCCGGGTAGGACCAGGTCGAGACGCCCATGCGCAGCAGGGGAGGCAGTTGCGCGGCCAGGTCCTGGTACTGCGCAGCTGCAGGGGCCAGAGAAATAGCGCCGCGCCTGGGTTTGCGTTCAACTGTGTCATCCGCCTGCGGCGCTTCTTCAGTCCGAGCCTTACCGGTACCGTCTCCGGGTGGAGGCAGCTCATCGGCAAAAAAATCGTCCTGGAAGGTATCGGGCATGTCGCAATAATTTTAATGAAATTGGCCTTCCGTGCATGCTCATCAAGGGAAAGCAGCTATGGAAAGCATAGTTTTTAAGGTTTGCTTGCACTTATGCTGGATATCGAGGGCAGTCTGGCGGCATGCCTATGGCAAACTCATTGGCTTCCTGTGTTGAACGCCGTGGGGCGAATATCGAATGCAAAAAATCATTGGTCAGATTGCTCAAGAACTGAATGTCAAGCCGCAGCAGGTGAGCGCGGCTGTGGAGTTGCTCGATGGCGGCGCCACGGTTCCGTTTGTGGCCCGCTACCGCAAGGAGGCCACGGGCGGTCTGGACGATACGCAACTGCGCACGCTGGACGAGCGCCTGACCTATCTGCGCGAGCTCGACGACCGCCGTGAGACGGTGCTCAAGGCCATTGACGAGCAGGGCAAGCTGACCGATGCGCTGCGCCTGGCGATTGCCAGTGCGCCGACCAAGCAGGAGCTGGAGGACATTTACCTGCCCTTCAAGCAAAAGCGCCGTACCAAGGGCCAGATTGCCAAGGAATTCGGCATCGAGCCGCTGGCCGACAAGCTGTTTGCCGACCCCACACTGGATCCGCACAAGGAAGCCGAGGCTTTCTGCAAGCCCGCGACGACCCTGGACGATGGCAAGCCCGGCCCCGACTTCAGCACCACCTTTGCCGTGCTGGACGGCGTACGTGACATCCTGTCCGAGCGCTGGGCCGAAGACCCGGCACTGGTGCAGAAGCTGCGCGAATGGCTGTGGGATGAAGGCCTGCTCAAGTCCAAGAAGGTCGAGAGCAAGAACGAGAACGACCCCGAAGTCGCCAAGTTTCGCGACTACTTCGAGTACGACGAGCCGATTGGGCGCGTGCCCTCGCACCGGGCCCTGGCCGTGTTCCGCGGCCGTGCGCTGGAGGTTCTCGAAGCCAAGCTGGTGCAACCGGTCGAGCCTGAACCGGGCCAACCCAGCCTTGCTGAGGGCAAGATTGCGCTTCACCTGGACTGGAGCCATGCCAAGCGCGCCGCTGACGATCTGATTCGTAAATGCGTCGCCTGGACATGGCGCGTGAAGCTGAGCCTGTCCACCGAGCGCGACCTGTTCAGCCGCCTGCGCGAAGATGCCGAGAAGGTGGCCATCAAGGTGTTTGGCGACAATCTGCGTGACCTGCTGCTGGCGGCGCCTGCCGGCCAGCGTGCCGTGATCGGCCTGGACCCCGGCATTCGCACCGGCGTCAAGGTGGCCGTGGTGGACAGCACCGGCAAGCTGGTGGATACGACCACCATCTACCCCCACGAGCCGCGCCGCGACTGGGATGGCTCGCTGGCCGTGCTCGCCCGTCTGGTGGAAAAGCACGATATCAATCTGATCGCCATCGGCAACGGCACGGCCAGCCGCGAGACGGACAAGCTGGCTGCGGACCTGATCAAGATCGCGTCCAAGGCCGACAAGAAAATCGACAAGGTGGTGGTGAGCGAGGCAGGTGCCTCGGTCTATTCGGCCAGCGAGTTTGCGGCGCAGGAAATGCCCGATATCGACGTGAGCCTGCGAGGTGCGGCATCGATTGCCCGCCGCCTGCAGGATCCGCTGGCCGAGCTGGTCAAGATCGACCCCAAGAGCATTGGCGTGGGCCAGTACCAGCACGATGTGAACCAGAGCGAGCTGGCGCGCCAGCTGGATGCCGTGGTCGAGGATTGCGTGAACTCCGTGGGTGTGGACTTGAACACTGCTTCGGCCCCGCTGCTGACACGCGTCTCAGGCCTGTCGGGTTCGGTCGCCAAGTCGGTGGTGCGCTGGCGCGATGCCAATGGCTCGTTCAAGAACCGCAAGCAACTGATGGAAGTGGCCGGTCTGGGAGCCAAGACTTTCGAGCAGGCCGCAGGCTTTCTGCGCATTCGCGGTGGCGACAATCCGCTCGATATGACAGGCGTTCACCCCGAAACCTATCCCGTGGTGGAGCAGATCATTGTCTCTACCGGCAAGCCCGTGGACCAGATCATGGGTCGTGGCGAGGTGCTCAAGTCTCTGAAGCCTGAGCAGTTTGCCAATGACAAATTTGGTGCTGTGACCATCAAGGATATTCTTGGCGAGCTGGAGAAGCCCGGCCGTGACCCGCGCCCCGACTTTGTTGTCGCCCGCTTCAATGATGGCGTGGAAGACATCAAGGATCTGAAGGAAGGCATGACGCTGGAAGGTACGGTCAGCAACGTGGCCCAGTTCGGCGCGTTTGTGGACTTGGGCGTGCATCAGGACGGGCTGGTGCACGTGAGCCAGATGAGTCACAAGTTCATCGAAGATGCGCGTGAAGTGGTAAAGACCGGCCAGATCGTCAAGGTCAAGGTGCTGGAGGTCGATGTGGACCGCAAGCGCATCAGCCTGACCATGAAGCTGGACGCTGCGCCTGCGCGCCGAGACGGCCCGCGCGACAACCGCTTTGAAGGCGCTGGTCGTGGCAACAACTACGGTGCCGGCAACCGTGGTGGCTATGCGCAACCCCAGCGTGGCAGCCAGCCCACACAGCAAAACGCCATGGCATCAGCCTTTGCGAAGTTGCAAGGATTAAAGAAATAATCTCCTACCGGGCCGCCACTTAATTCATATTACAGGCGGCCTTTTTTGTGGGAGCACATCAATGCGCAAAGCGAGAGGGCGGGTGATACTACCGGCCATAGGGGTGGCAATCTTGGTGGTCTTTATTGGCACCAAGATGGCATCGCGCGGCTGGATATCGTTGGACAGAATCAAAGACAAGGCCCATGCCCAGCAGCCTGCAGCCTTGGTCTGGCCACCAGCCCTGGCGCCAGAGAGCGATGACTTTTGTCATACCGTCAAGCTCAATCTTGCCCAGGTTGACAAGGCCCAGGAAGAGGGCATCAACATAGATCAGCAGCGGCGCTGCATCACGCGTGCAGCGATGGCAGAGCATGAGATGGCCAAAGTGCGTCACGCTGCCGCTCGCAAGCAGCACGAGAGCCAGCGCGCGGAGCAGGTGCAGATCGAGCAGGTGGTGGATCAACAGATCGCTTCTGGCGAAATCGCTCTGCAGAACCTGATGCAGGCTCGCGCAGGCAAGACAACACAGATTGCGACAGCCTTGTTGCCGGCGGCGCATAAGCCTATCCAGCCGATGCCGACACCGCCTTCTCAGCTGTTTGTTTCCATGAGCTATCGGAGCGGGGATCTGAAACTCAATGCCTTTGTCACCCCGGACCCCAGAGATGGGAGGAAGCAGCCTTTGATGGTCTGGCTGACGGGGGGAGATACCAATAGCCTGGACGATTTCTGGAGCGAAGGGCCAGCCGCCAATGATCAAAGCGCCAGCGCTTTTCGCAAGGCTGGCATGGCGATGCTGTTTCCCACATTGCGCGGCGGCAATGACAATCCCGGCCAGCGTGAGTATTTCTGGGGGGAGGTGCAGGATGTGGCAGCAGCCATCCTGCAGGCAGCACAGCTGCCTTATGTCGACCCGGCACGCATCTATCTCGGTGGGCACAGTACCGGAGCCACGCTGGCTTTGCTGACGGCGACGGCAGGCTTGCCCGTTCAGGGGGTGTTCGCGTTTGGTCCGGTGGACGAGATCGGCGGCTATGGCTGGCCCGTGAAATGGGGCTTGATCTCGGCGGATGAAAAGCGCTTGCGTTCGCCCGTCTACTGGCTGCATGCCATAAAGAGCCCGACGTGGATCATCGAGGGCAGCAAGAGCCCCGGCAATACCAACAGTCTTGACAATATGTGCGCCACACGAAAATCGAATCAGCTGCACTGTGTCTCGGTTCAGGGGGCTGATCACTTTTCCGTGTTACAACCCCTGACACGCAAGCTTGCCAGCCAGTTGGTCATGGGCCAGCCAGTGCAACTGAATAGAGATGAAAAGCTCTGACCTTCCTATGGGCCCACTCGTGTTCATTTCGTGGTGGCGACAGCCTTGCCACTGCCTTTGATCCAGATGAGCCGCGTCAAACCATTGAGCCTGTCAACGTTGCTGGAGCAGCATGTATTGCTGCCAAGCCAGCCGCGCGTCGTTGCGCTGCTGTCGAGTGAACTGCGCAAGCCGGAGCCCGGCATGCGCAGCCTGGTGCAATTGTTTTCCACCGATCCGGTCCTGACCGCTCGTCTGCTGGCCGCGGCCAATGGGCCAGCGCATCTGCTGGGGCAACGCGTGCACAGCATTCCCGAAGCACTGGTGCTGCTGGCGCCGGTTCAGTTGCGGCAATTGATGCAGAAGGCGGCTCCAGTCAGCGCATCTCATGTTTCGGCAGGCTGGAGTCTGGCGAATTTCTGGCGCTACAGCCTGGACACGGCACGCATGGCACGCGCGCTCGCAATGTCGGTTCAGGCCAATGCCTCGCAGGCCTATGCGTTGGGACTGCTGCATGGCCTGGGAGAGCTGTTGCTGCAGGCTGCCGACCCTGACACTTTCTTCAGGCTTTCCGAGTTGCTGGAGCCCATGCATCCCAAGCGCCCCCAGGTCGAAATGCAGCTGATGGGCTATTGCTCGGGGCAGATTACAGCCCATCTGGCGCGGCAGTGGAATTTTCCGGAGCAGGTCAGCGATGCCTTTCAGTTCATGCATGCGCCGATGGAGCAGCCTGTATTCGAGCCTTTGACGGGGGTGCTGCATCTGGCCATCTGGCGGGCATCGACCCGCGCACTTAACTGGGGTGAGCGCCAGCTGGCAGTGACTTTCCCTGCTGAAACTGGACTGGCGCTGAGCATGGACATCGACATGGTGCTGCGTCAGGCATCCATCGACTGGCACGCGGCAGGTTCTCTGGATGTTCAGTTTTAGTGCACCTGGGCCCCTGTGATGAGGAGTTGGCGGTTTTGAGTAGGTGTCGTCAGAAAACCGTGATTACTCAAATTGCATTTTTTCTTACGCTGAGTTGCAGTTTTAATTGCTAAAAACTATCTAATGACGCGCTGGGGAGTTTTTATCTATATGGTGTCTTGAGCACCATCCTGAGTCCCCGGCAGGCAACTCTGGCCAGGAGAGAGAAATGGACCCGAACGGTGCAAACAACTCTGGTGATGCCTTGATGCTCCGACCCATGGCTGTGGAGCTCGGTAGTCCTTCCATGTGGCCCGATCATATGGTGGGGCAGCCCGACAAGCCCGTCAGAGTGCTGTTGGTGGACGATGATGCGCATCTACGCATGGTGATCGCACAGGAAATCATGAATGATCGACGCACCATGGTGGTTGCTCAGGCGGACAACCTCAAGGATGCAAGAAAAGCCATTCGTCAACATGAGTTTGATGTCATGTTGCTGGACCTGAAGCTGGGGGCTGACGATGGTCTTGAGTTGATCGAGGTGATGAAAAGCCAACGCCCGCAGGCCGAGGTCATTGTGGTTTCGGTGGTGGAGACGGAGGAGCAGGTGTTGCACGCCTTCGAGCTGGGAGCAACCGGCTATCTGGTCAAGAACTCCTGGTTTGGCAACTATCCTCAAGCGGTGCTGCAGGTCGTCAATGGCGGTGCATCCATCACTCCCAGTCTCGCCAGGCGGCTGTTGCAGCGGTATGACAAGCGGCCGGCCACCGGGGCTGTTCCGGGGTCCGGTATGTCCGACAGGCTCTCCAGCCGCGAATGCGATGTCTTGCGCATGGTGGCCAGTGGCAATACCAGTGCAGAGATCGGCGTGCAGTTGGAGATCAGCACCATGACGGTCAACACGCACATCAAGAACATCTATCGCAAGCTCCAGGTGCGCACCCGAGCACAGGCCGTGCGTTTCGCCTACTTGCGTGGCTGGTTCTAGGCGCCAGTGTCTGCGAACGCTTTCACCATGTCCTACGTCTGGCAGCTGCTTCTCTGGAGTGTTCAGCTGCTGCTGTGGCTGCCCTGGCTTTTGCAGCCTGGAGCGGTTTTCAATTCAGCTCCCTGGTGGACTGCTGCGCTAGGCGCGGCAGGCAGCATGGCGGCTGTCGTCTGGCTGTTGCCTCTGGCATATCGCAGCGTGCTGTGGCGTAGACGTAAAAGCGCACGTCCATCGAGAGAGGTACAGCTGGAGCGCAGGCGCATAGCGGAGGCATTGCATGACGATGTCGGCAGCCAACTGGTGCAGCTGATCAGCCTGACAGGGCTCGGCACGGACCCGGCGATTCGCAGCAACGCAGAACAATGCCTGCTCGATCTAAGGCTGATTGTTGATTCCATGGATAGCCGAAATGAACCCTTGGGCGTCCTTCTTGCACGTTTCAGGCACAGGCTGCAACCCGTGCTGGATCATCGAGGCATGAGTCTGCACTGGGATGTTTGGGACCCGGAGATGTCTGGCGATACCGGCAGCCTGCCATGCGGCGCCATGGCCGAGGAAATCATGGCAGTGGTGAAGGAGGCCGTGAGCAATGTGCTGCAGCACACTGACGCGCTTGAACTCTGGATCACGCTGGCTGCCGACGAACAGTGGAAAAGTGCTTCAAATGTTTCAGATGCCTCCTTTGTGCATGCTCGCCTGAGCATTGAGGATGCGGGGCCCGTCAGATCGGCCGGTGGCAGGAAAATCCCGGACCTAGCATCTGCTGGCATGGGGTGGGTCAATATGCGCCGCAGAGCGCTTGTCATGGGGGCGAAACTGAGCATCTCAGCCCGGGCCGGTGGCGGTACCTCGGTCACGCTCAACTGGTGAAGTCACCGAGCTGATCGCGAGCAACGGGGCTTGAAAGCACAATGCCCACATGACGTCATCCACAAGAGCATTGCGAATCTATGCCGGCCTCAAGGCGCGGCAGTCTATAGAGCGGCGGGGCTTGCAGCCGGATATGGTCAGAGTCATACCGGCGGCCGCGGGCGGTCCCAAGGGCTTGATTCTCGGACCTCTGGATCGCTTCATCTTTGGACAGTGGTTACAGGCCAGCGCACAGCCGGTGGATCTGATTGGCGCTTCCATCGGTGCCTGGCGCATGGCGACGGCTTGCCTGGACGAACCAGTGGAAGCCTTTGAGCGACTGGAGCGTGACTATATTGCACAGCGCTTTGATCCTCCCGAAGGGCAGAAGCGCACGCCGTCATCGCTGGTCAGTGAGCGGTTTGCTCAGTCACTACAGGACTTTTACGGGGGGGCGTGTGAGCGAGGTTCTGGCGAATCCTCGCTATAGGCTGCATGTGATCGCCGCCCGCGGGCGTGGTCTGCTGTCACGTGCATCGTCCTGGCGCACGCCATTGGGCTATGCGGCCGCGTTTGCCGGCAATGCATTGCATCGGTCGGCATTGGGCTGCTTGCTGGAGCGTGTGATCTTTTCCTCTTCTGCAAACGATGCCGTGCATGCTCTGCCCTTTGGGGTTGCGGACATTCGGTCTGCGCAGACCCGGCTGACGGAGAGTAATTTCATGGATGCCTTGCGAGCCAGTTGCTCCATCCCTTTCGTGCTGGATGCCGTGCAAGACATTTCAGATGCTCCCAAGGGGGCCTACTGGGATGGCGGCATTACCGACTATCACATGCATCTGGATTATCTGGCCTCTCGTAACGGCGATGGGGTGGTGCTATATCCTCATTTCCAGAAGGCGGTGATTCCTGGATGGCTGGACAAGGGGCTGAAATGGCGTCATGGACCGAGTTCGTATCTGGACTCGATGATTGTGCTGGCCCCTGATCCCGCCTGGGTGGCTTGCCTGCCAAACGCCAAGTTGCCGGATCGGCACGATTTTCTGAGCTATGGCACAGACCATGATGCGCGCGCCAAGGCCTGGAATGCCGCGGCGGCGGCCAGCCGGCAACTGGCCGATGAGTTTGCTCAGTGGCTGCATGCACCTGATCCGGGTCGGGTCGAGGCTCTATAGCGCTTTTTTGCAATTTACGACAAAGCCTGACAGCAGAGGGGGGCAGAGCCAGTTGGAATTCTGGATGAGCGCACTTTGTCTCAGAAAATCATAGACAACAGTCCATCAAGGATGCCAATGTCAGAGAACCGAAACGAGAATTCCCCGTCCGATGAGTCGTCTGCAATCCCCGAGGTCAACTTTGGCGCGGTTGCGCCAACCAAGCCGTATGCGGGGGCACCGGTCGAAATCGAGACTTTCTCGCGAGAGGCGGGTTCGGCCGGAGAGGGCCGGCAGCCAGCTCCCGGTTTGTGGGAGGGCATGGACAGACGAGCCAGGGCCAACGTGGCTCCGGGGCTTGTGCATCTGGCAGAAATGCTGCCGGCCCTGCGTTTGCTCATCGGGCTGATGATTGCTTCCATCGTGATTCTTGCCCTCTATTTCGGGCGGGACATGCTGATTCCACTGGCCCTGGCAATGCTGTTCGGCTTCTTGCTCGACCCTGCTGTCAGCAAGCTCAAGCGCTGGGGGCTGCCGCGAATGGCTTCGGCCATTGTGGTCGTGGCTTTTTCTCTGGCAGCACTCGGCGGCTTGGGCATGTATCTGGGTAGTCAGGTGCAGCAACTCAGTGCCGATCTGCCGACCTATCAATCGACGATTCGCGACAAATTGCGCAGCCTGCGCAAGAGCGCAAACATGCCCAGCGCCTGGGATGGCGTTTTCAAGACCTACAACACCGTTGAGAAAGAGATTGCCAGCGTGGACAGCGCCAGGGCGCGGGTGCAGAAAGTGGAGGTTCAGCCTCCCGAATCCAAGCCCACTACACGGATGCTGCAGTGGCTGGGGCGTATTGCCGAGCCGGTGACGACCGCAGGCATCGTGTTGCTGTTTGTCATATTGATTCTGCTTGACAGGGACGAGCTGAGGGATCGGTTGCTTAGGCTGGTGGGGGGCAACCTCAATGTGGCCACCGATGCGCTGGATGAGGCCTCGCAGCGCATTGGCAAATATCTGCGCATGCAGTTCATCGTCAACGTCAGCTATGGCGTGCCACTCGCCATGGGCTTGTTGCTCATTGGTGTGCCAGGGGCAATTCTCTGGGGGGTGCTGGGCGCCATCATGCGATTTGTGCCTTATGTGGGCCCGATGATGTCTGCGGTATTTCCGCTGGCGCTGGCCTTTGCGGTCGATCCCAGTTGGGATATGTTTTTGATGACTCTGGGCCTGATTCTGCTGCTGGAGCTGATCAGCAACAATGTGATCGAGCCATGGCTATATGGCTCAAGTACAGGTTTGTCGACCTTGTCAATCATTGTTGCCGCAACCTTCTGGACAGCGCTTTGGGGGCCGATCGGCCTGATTCTTTCCACACCTTTGACGGTGTGCCTGCTGGTGCTGGGGCGCTACATCCCTTCGCTCAAATTCATGGAGGTATTGCTGGGCAGCGAGCCTGTGCTCGGGCCGCAGCAACGGCTGTACCAGCGTCTGCTGGCCGATGACGCTGATGATGCCATCAGCATGGCCGTACAGTCCGTGGAGGAGCGTCTGCTCTCGAAGCCCAACCAGGATGACAGAGCCAGTGCCGTCAGCGGGTTTTATGATGAGGTTGCCATTCCTGCTCTGCGTATTGCAACCCAGCAGCATTTGGAGTCGGCAACGGCCGAACATCGCTTGCGTCTGTCCAATGGCATGGCAGCCTTGCTTGATGAGTTGCAGGACCAATATGCATTCAGAAGCAGTGGCGAGCATGCCCAGGCGGCTCCCGGTGAAGGTGATCAGCGTCGATGCCTGCGCATTCATTGCGCGGGTGTGCGCTGGGAGGTGGATGCCCTGGGCGCAGCCATGGTGGCCCATGCAGAGAGTTTGCATGGTCATGAGGTTAGCTGCTCCGGATGGGCACTTGCCCCGGACTCGAAGTCCTTGCAGTTTGATGCCAATGGCTTGTTGGCGGATCGCGAGTGGGTTCAGGCCGTGAAGCAATCGGATCTATTGGTGCTGTCGATCTTCAATCACCAGCCACAAAGCATGGCGAGACGCATCGTGCGGCGCATTCGCCGCCATTGGCCGGGTGCACGAGTGGTGCTGTGCCTGTGGAATGCTCCAGCCGTGGCAGCTGACCCCGAGTTTGCCCGACAGACAGGAGCGCAGGCCTGCGTTACCAGTCTGCGTGAGTTGCATCTGTGGGTAGAGGCCATGCAGGTTGGAGATCCCGGCGAGTGTGTGATTGCTGCTCCGATTCCCGATGACGATGAGCAGCGCGTCAAAATGCTGCATGAAAGCGGAGTGCTGGCTCCAGCATTGACAGCGCTATATCGCGATACGGCCAAGAAGGCCGTCAACGCTTTCAACACCAAGTGGGCTCAAGTTTCCTGGGTGGATGCTGAACGTGTCTTTGCGCCGGGCAGTCTGCTGCCGCTGTCAGCGCAGGAGGGCGCTCAACAAGGCGTCCCTCGTGATGGCACGGTGTGCTCCTATGTCGTGTATGAAGAAGAGGCCATTGTGGTCGGAGACTTGGCGCGAGACCCCCGATTTGCAAGCGACTCGGTGGTGCATAGCCTTAAGCTGCGCTTTTACGCGGGTGTGCCTCTGGTGGACAAAAAAGGCAATGTGCTGGGCTGCCTTTCCATACTTGATGACGAGCCTCGAAACATGTCCGACGATGAGCTCGAGGTGCTCAGCAGCATGGCGAGGCAATTGATGGACGATGTGCGCGAAGCGCTCAAGCAGAGCCCTGTCGTTGAGGCTTGAGCACTGTGTGCAGTCTGTCAGAGCGAGGTGCTGAGCATCTGCTCATAGTCCTGTGCGGATGCCAGCCGTGGATTGGTGGCGTGGCAGTGGTCCTTGAGTGCACCGCTGATGATTGCATCAAACTGCGCGCGCTCCACGCCCATGGCAGCCAGACCCGATGGTAGGTTCAGGCGGGCATTCATATCTCGAATCGCGTCGGGGATATCGCTTCCGCTGCTGAGACCCATGGCATGTGCCATGCGGTTGAGGCGGTCCTCGCGCTGAACGCTTTCGGCTTCGGCATTGAAGCGCACGACTGCGGGCAGGAACATGGCGTTGAGCGTGCCGTGGTGCAGGCGCGGGTTGATGCCGCCCAGGCTGTGACTGAGGCTATGCACGCAGCCCAGCCCTTTCTGAAAAGCCATGGCCCCTTGCATGCTTGCGCTCATCAATTGGCGGCGGGCTTCCGCGTCGTTGCCATTGAGCATGGCCCGCTCGATATGCGCCCAGCCCCGGGTCAGCCCGTCCAGGCCAATGCCGTCAGCTGGTGGATTGAAGGCCGAGGCCATAAAGGTTTCCATGCAATGGGCTATGGCATCCATGCCGGTTGCTGCCGTCAGCATGGGGGGGGAGGCCGAAGGTGAGCTCGGGGTCGCAGATGGCAGCCTTGGGCACCAGATGCCAGCTGTGAAAACCCAGTTTGCGATGGTCGTCCACGATGATGATGGCGCCACGCGCTACCTCGCTGCCTGTGCCGCTGGTGGTGGGGACGGCAATCAGCGGTGCAACTCGCTCCGTAATACGAGGCGAGCCGCCTTCAATCGTCGCGTAGTACGAGAGCGGGCCTTCATGCGTAGCTGCAATTGCCACGCCTTTGGCGCAGTCAATGGCACTGCCTCCGCCCACAGCGATCAATCCATCGCAGTTCTGGGATTTGTAGATTTCAGCCGCAGCGCGCACTGCCGCTTCGGTGGGGTTGGAAGGAGTCTGGTCAAATACTGCATGGGGCAGGCCACCCAGTGCATTTATGGCTTTTTGCAAGATTCCTGCCGCCTTGACGCCGGGGTCGGTCACGATCAGCGGCTTGCTGATACCGACACGCTCGCATTCCTGGCGCAGCATTTGAACGGCGCCAAAGTCAAACTGGATCTGAGTCACGTAATTGATGAAGGCCATGTTCTGTTTGCTCAGTAAAAAGGGAGTCTTGGCAATCTAGAAGCCTAGAAGCCGAATGCGGCCACGCAAAGACAGCAAACCCTAGGGGGGTGGAAAAATCGTCTCCCAGGGGACAGGGGGGCTGGGTAGAGACGATAACGCGATCCTCTTCGATGCCAACCTGAAGCATTGATGCTTCATGCCTTCATGGCAAGACAATCCGTTAACAAAGAACTGTGGCGATGGCTGCTGCCCTAATTCCAGCCTTCGCACCTTTGCCAAAGGCGGCGTACGTAAGCTCTCTGTGAGCGATGAAACAGCTCTCGACGGCATCCTGTTTGTGCCGTAAACAGGCGTTCCTTTGGAGGATATCCCTCAGGCCTAGGGCTATGGCAGGAGTATGACTAGCGAGCGGTGTCTGGCAGAAACTGCAGCTGGCGATGCTGGTGCGGCCGAGCGAACATGACCAGGTTGACTGGGGTCGAGCCAGCATCGGTGAATCCTCTTCATCAAGCTCCTGGTGGGGCAGGAGATGGGCATAAATCCATCGGCAGCAAACAACACATCGTAGGAGATGCCAGAGGCACCAGTGCTGGTGATCTTCGTCAGGAGTGCCAATAGGCCGACTCCACGACGTCCGAGAAGTATCCGGATGCGATAGCGACGTGTCTCCAATCTCGATACGCAGAACCTAGTTGCTCAATGTAGCGACGCTGCAGCCAATCTTGAGGGATGAACTTGTATTCCGCACATAACACTGGGGAACGCGATTGAACTGTTGCGTCAGCCGCACTGTGCGCTCACGCACTTCTGGTGTGAATTTATTCACTAGCTGCTCATGGATCGGTTTTCTCAAAGGGTTGAGTCTCTAGTAAATCCGGTGGGATTCAGTTCGCTAAACCGTTGCTGCTTCAGCGTTGATCGATCAGATAAGGCAATGTATCGCCTCAGTCCCTTCTACTGACTTTCCCTTGGTTTGGCAATACTTTCTGGTATTTTGATAGCTTTGTTAGTAAGCTTTCTTTGTTTGCAAAAAGAGATGAGTTGCTAGTCAGATCGATTTCATAAAGGAGACAACGATGTCAGCATGGTCGCGATTCAAGATTTCGTTCGGTGCAGGGGTCCTATGTGCACTGTCGGTCAGTGTCACAAGCGCAGCCGCCCAGACTGTAAAAGTGGGGATGGTTGTTGGTGTTTCGGGCCCTGGAGCAGATATCGGCGAAAGCATGGTCCGTGGCGCGGACTTGTACTTGGCGCTGCATAGTAAAGACCTGCCTTCAGGCACGAAAGTCGAACTAATTAAGCGTGATGACGGTAGCAATCCGGATCGCACAAAGCGTCTGGCACAGGAGTTGGTCGTGCGTGACAAGGTCCAACTCCTGACTGGCGTGACTTTGAGTCCTCAGGCGTTGACTATTGCGCCGGTTTCGACAGAGGCCAAAGTGCCGACCTTGATCATGAACGCGACTACTGGAGCATTGACGCGCTCGTCTCCATATTTTGTGCGCTTCTCTTATGCAAACTGGCAGATGGCCTACACGATGGGTGCTTGGGCTGCCAAACACGACATCAAGAGCGCCTACACATTGGTAGCCGACTACGCCGCGGGTCATGATATGGAATCCGGCTTCAAGCGCGGCTTTGAGGACAACGGGGGCACCATCGTGGGCTCAGACAGGACTCCGATGGGGACGACTGACTATCTGCCTGCTATGGCGCGTATCAAAGCGGCATCGCCCAAGTCGCTATTTGTTTTTACGCTGAGCGGCGCACCGAGTATTGCAACGATGAAAGCGTTCCGTGACTCAGGTCTACAGGCTGCAGGTGTTCAGTTGCTCAGTACTGCACAAAATGTCTCGGATCAGCAGTTGCCCCAGACAGGACCAGCATCGGTGGGGATGATTAACAGCGCTGTGTACATCGCGACCGATTCGCGTCCAAGTGCCAAAGCGTTTCTGGCCGCATACCAAAAGGCCTATGGTCAAAACGCATACCCAGATCTACCTGCTGTCGCCGCTTGGAACAGCATGGAGGCGGTATTCGGGATCATCAAAAAGCATGGCGCGAATTTCACCTCTGATCAAGCTATGGGTGTCTTGAAGAATTGGAAATCTCCAAACACGCCTGCGGGCCCCATTGCAATTGACCCAGTAACACGAGACATCGTCCACGAGGTCAGTCTCGCAAAGATTCAGAAGGTCGGAGACAAGTACGAGAACGTCGCGTTCGACGTCGTTAAAGACGTCAAGGACCCTTGGAAGTTGGTCAACCCTGAAAAGTGATCACGTTTCTGGAATCGGTTTATCTTTAGGAAGCAGAGCGTGGACGTTCTCAACATACTGGTTGGCATCGCCTTTAGCGGTGCCGCTTACGCCATGGTCCTGTACATGACCTCTGTGGGCTTGTCAGTGACCATGGGCCTGCTAGGTGTCGCAAACCTGGCCCATGGCGCCTTTGCAATGGCTGGTGGCTATTTCCTCGTGACCTTCATGGATCAGCTGGGACTGCCTTTTGGCTTGTCTGTGCCATTGGCCTGCGTCAGCGTTGGCCTGATCAGCTTGATCCTTGAACGAGCCCTGTACTCCCGCGTATATCGAGGCACCGAACTGGATCAGGTGGTTCTCAGCATGGGTCTGATCTTTATGGCCACCGCGGTGGCTCATGTCGAGTTTGGTGCGCAGCCCGTCCGTGTTGTTCTGCCGGATCTACTAAATGGACAGCTCACATTGGGTGGTTACTCGTTCCCTGTGTATCGACTATTCCTGATCTGTGCTGGTCTGTGTGTTTTTGGCGCGCTGTGGGTAGCTATTGAGAAAACCTTGGTGGGGGCACGTATCCGTGCTGCGGTGGACAACCGCGCGATGGCTGAAGCCACAGGGATGAATAGCAAGAGGATGTTTGCAATCGTGTTTGCGCTTGGCAGCGTTTTGGCCGCTCTCGGTGGCTCACTCGGTGCAGAGGTGATGGCGATCGAACCAGAGTACGCATTAAAGCACTTGGTGTACTTCCTCATTGTTGTTGCAGTTGGCGGCTTGGGCTCGGTAAAGGGGCCCTTCTTTGCAGCGCTGCTATTAGGTGTCGGGGACTCGGCTTGCAAGATTCTTGCGCCCGAGTTCGGAGGCATCTTCATCTATGTCGCGCTTTTCATTCTTCTTCTGATCCGCCCCAACGGCTTATTTGGACGCGTATGAGCTCCCATCCTGCAATCAACGAACTTCTGTCGATCCGCCGCTTTCGGCCGATCGAGGCGCTCCCTTGGCTGCTGGCCATTGCTGCGTACTTTGTCTTTCCACAGTATCTGCAACTTGGTTCGCAGATTCTGATCATGGCGCTCTTTGCCCTGTCGTTCGACCTCTTGCTGGGGTACGGAGGCATCGTGACCTTGGGTCATGCAGCCTATTTCGGTGCGGGAGCTTATACGGCGGGCTTGCTTGCGAAGTATGGCTGGAGTGAGCCGATTTCGGCATTGGCAATTTCTGGTCTAGTTGCCGGATTACTTGGTGTCATTGCGGGAGCAGTAATTCTGCGCACCAAAGGTCTAGCACTCCTGATGTTGGGGATGGCTGTATCACTGCTGCTACTGGAACTCGCCAACCATGCGGTACAGATCACGGGCGGTGCGGATGGACTCCAAGGGATGAATGTAGCGGCAATTTTGGGCAAGTTCGATTTCGACATGTTCGGAAAGACCGCCTATGTGTATGCCCTTGTCGTTCTGTTTGCCGCGTGGCTGTTCGTTCGTCATCTGGTGAATGCGCCGTTCGGCCGTTCTCTTGTCGGCATTCGCCAGAATCCTGCACGGATGCGTGCTTTGGGCGTTTCAGTGTGGACGCGACAGCTCGTTGCATTTGCAATCAGCAGTGCTCTCGCAGGACTCGCTGGTGGACTTTCTGCGCAAACCAATCAATTTGTTTCTCTGTCGGTATTCGGCTTAGAACTCTCTGGAATCGTGATCGTGATCTTGGTGCTGGGTGGAGTTGGTCGACTCTACGGAGGCTTCATTGGCGCCTTGGTTTACATGGTGGCTCAAGACACCTTGTCTAAGGATCAACCGGCATTTTGGCTGTTCTGGATTGGTCTGCTGCTGGTTTTGACAGTGCTGTTCAATCGTGGCGGATTGCTTGGTATAGCTGACTTGCTTTTCCAGAAACTGAAGCGCTCTGAAGTCGAGTGTCTGGAGGTCGTCAAATGACGCAACCAATTATTCAAACCAAAAATTTGGTCAGGAAGTATGGAGCCTTCGTCGCCACCGACAACGTCACTTTCTCGATGAGTGCGGGCGAGCGGCGAGCTCTGATCGGTCCGAATGGTGCTGGAAAAACTACATTTCTGAACTTGCTCACCGGGCAGGTTGCTCCAACGAGCGGCAGCGTTTTGCTCGCTGGCGAGGACATAAGCAATGTACCCATGCATCATCGTGTGCGCAGTGGCATCGTGCGAACTTTTCAGCTCAACACGTTATTGCGGGAATCGAGCGTCCTGGAGAACGTGCAGTTGGCGGTACTGGAGCGGCGCGGTGTTGGATCTCGCATGTTTGGTGGAGCTCGTGAGCAGCGCGAGGCCGCGGAAGTGGCCATGGACATCCTCAAGAAGCTTGGGATGGCGTCACACGCTGGCCATCGTATTTCCGCCCTTGCCTACGGCCGGCAGCGCTTGGTAGAGATTGCCATCGCGCTCGCGCTGGAGCCGAAAGTGCTGCTGCTAGACGAGCCAGCAGCGGGGGTTCCGCCTGCAGACTCTCATCTGGTGATGGACACCATTGCAAGTCTTCCTGGCGATATTGCCGTGCTGATCATTGAACACGACATGAAGCTCGTGTTCCGCTTTGCACAGCAAATCAGTGTTTTGGTGCGAGGACGGCTTCTGACAGAAGGAACGCCGGCTGAAATTGCTGCGGACCCGCAGGTTCGAGAAGTCTATCTGGGGAGGGCACACCATGCGTGATTCGATATTGACTTGTGCCCGGCTTTGTTCCGGCTGGGGTGATACCCAAGTTCTATCTGACGTTTCTCTTTCTCTCGGTGCGGGAGAGGTTTTGGCACTGCTTGGGCGAAATGGTGTTGGCAAAAGCACCTTGCTTTCGAGCGTTGTCGGGCGAGCTTCACACAAGAGCGGTTCCATCGTTCTGGCGGGAACCAACATCGAGAAGCTGCCTGTATACGAGCGTGCCAAGCTTGGCATCGGATTTGTACCGCAGGAGCGGGAAATATTTCCATCGCTGTCAGTGCGTGAGAACCTACTCGTGGCCGCCAAGCCAGCTGCGATTCCTGGCGCGAAGCCCTGGAATCTGGAGCGTGTCATCGATTTGATGCCTCGTTTAGGGGAGCGAATCAACAACGGAGGCAACCAGCTTTCCGGGGGGGGAGCAGCAGATGCTCAGCATGGGCCGGGCACTGATGGGCAATCCGTCCGTTCTTCTGCTCGATGAGCCCATGGAAGGGCTTGCGCCCGTAATCATCGATGGTCTCGTTCAGGCACTGCATAGGCTGCGCGCTGAAGGTGATCTGGCGATTTTGCTCGTTGAGCAGCATGTCTCCTTGGCACTGGAATTCACCAACAGGGTCATCGTTCTTGATCGTGGCGTGGCCGTATATGACAACGCGGACGGTCGCGAAGTGCCCGACCAGGTTCGGTTGGAGGCCCTTGTAGGGGTTTCCGAGCATTAAAAGTACGACTATATATCTAACTAACTTAGCTAAGTTAGTAATACAATTGGCTCGCGGATTGATACGAACGATTCATGAGCTCTAGATAGCAGAGCTGCATGAATCGGCCAAAACGCAAGAACAAACCAATGGAGATATGGACATGTTGAAGACTGGTGCTGAACATCTTGAGTCACTACGCGATGGTCGTGTGGTTTTCGTTGGTGGCGAGCGTGTGACGGATGTGACGACACACCCTGCGTTCCGCAATGGTGCGCAATCGATTGCAGCCATTTATGACATGAAGGCGGCGCCTGAGAACCGTGATTTCATGACATATGCGGAAAACGGTGAGCGTTACAGCGGTTACTTTCTGCGGGCCCGCAGCAAGGCAGACCTGGAATTCCGCAGCCGCGTGCACCGTGCTATCGCCGACCAGACCTATGGCATGTTCGGCCGTTCGCCAGACCACGTTGCCAGCTTCGTGACTGGCATGAGCTTGGCGCCTGAAGTTTTTGGTAAGTACGCCGACAACTTGATGGCTCATTACGAGCACATGCGAAAGAATGACATCTATTCGACGTATGCCATCATCCCTCCGCAAGCCGGCCGCAATCCTGAGCCCTACAAGAAGCTCAATATTCCGGTGCCGACCTTGCACGTGGTGCGCGAGGAGGATGATGGTCTGGTGATCTCCGGCCAGAAAATGCTGGCAACAGGTGCTGCATACACCAACGAGATCTGGGTCGGCAACATTACGCCACTGGCACCTGACCAAGCCGAGCAATCGATAACTTGCACGATACCTTGCAACGCACCTGGCTTGGAGCTGTGGTCGCGCAAGCCGCTGTCTCGTGACGTGAAGGCAGAGTTCGAGAATCCGTTGGCCTATCGCTACGATGAATCAGATTGCATGCTGCTTTGCAACGAAGTCAAAGTGCCATGGGAAAAGGTTTTCGTACACAACGACGCCGCACTGGCAAGCCAGATCTATGTGAAGACTCCGAGCCACACCTATGGCAATCACCAGTCCAATGTGCGCTTCCATTCGAAGCTGCAGCTCATCGTCGGTCTGGCAAGCAAGATCACTAAGGCTTCGGGAGCCGACCAGGTTCCAGCGGTGCGAGAAACACTGGGCAAGCTAGCCGCTTGGGAAGGCATGCTTGACGCTGCAATCCATGGCCAGATCCAAAGTGCCGAGGAATGGCCAACAGAAGGCTTCTTGTGCTTCAACCGCCGTTTCCAGTATGCGGCGCTGAACTGGTGTACCGAAAATCATTCGATCATCATCGATCAACTGCGTGAACTATGCGGCGGCAGTGTGTTTCAGATGCCTGCAGACATCTCGGTGATGGGCGATGCGCACATGCGTTCTCAGTTTGAGAAGTACTGGACAACGCCACAGACCGAGGCCGTCGAACGCATGAAGCTTTACAAGCTGGCCTGGGATTTGACGGGCTCTGAGTTTGCTGGCCGTCATCAACAGTACGAGAAGTTCTACGCGGGTGCTTCGTTTGTCGTGCGCAATTACAACTATATGCACACAGACTGGAAATCCTTGGAAGGCGTGGCGGAGCATTTGATGTCCAGCTACGGCGTTCCTGCGGAATATCTGTAAATAGATTTGGCGCACGCCTGTCCGCATTGTTAAGGAGACATTGTCATGAATTACTCGTTTGCACCTTATCCGGAAATTGATCGAAAAGACTTTCGCTCTGCACTTGGGTTGTTCCCAACAGGCGTAGCGGTAGTTACTGCAGATGATGAAGCAGGCGAGTTTCGGATTGGAATGACTATTACGTCGTTCAATTCGGTCTCTCTCGATCCTCCACTGGTTCTTTTCTCTATCGATAAGAGAGCAATGAGCTTGCCGGCTCTTTGTAAAGCCAAGATGTTCAGTGTCAATGTGCTGGGTCAACAGCATGAGCACATCTCAAATAGATTTGCAACGGCAAAAGGTGATAAGTGGGGTGAAACGGAAGTGGAATTGCATGACGGGCTTCCATTCACGTTGGCCAATTCTATTGTCGCCTTTCAATGTGCTCCTTATGCCGAATATGACGGTGGCGATCACGTGATTTTTGTTGGCCGTGTATTGCGTATTCACAAGCGTGAAGAGGGCTCACCTCTGGTTTTCTTTAGTGGGCGATATGCCTCCCTGCAGCAGCCGACGATCTCAGCGTCGATCTGATGTTTTTTTACCTAGGAGTAAGTGAAATGGCTGTTACCAAAGCTCATCACGAGTTTCACAAAATTGACCTCAACGCGCCAGGCTGGAAGCTGCCTGAAGGCTATGCCCCCGATTCCGGTGCGTTGGAGACCATCATCTCCGGCTCGCTGGACACGGAGAAAAAGCAGGGTAGTCGTACTCGTATCCTGCGCTTCCCGGCCGGCTTTGCAACATACAAGCCCATCGTCCATGACTACTGGGAAGAGGTGTTCATGTTGGAGGGCGACATGACCGTCGGTGCTGATGACAGTGGCCATGGTGGCGAGTCCTTTGAAGGTTACACATACGCCGTGCGTCCCCCTGGAGCGTGGCATGGTCCCTTCCGATCGAAGAACGGGTGCTATCTGCTGGAGACCCACTACTACGATCCTGCTTGACAAGCTAAGGATCAAGATGCGTCACAATCTCTGGTTGTTCCATAGAACTTCTGGAGTTTCTGCATGCAGCGTCGCCCAGCGAAATCGAGTGAAAGCGCTACGAAGAAAGACAAGGAAAAAAAAGTTGACGTTGGGTCCTACCGTCTCTCTTCCTGCGCTTCTCGACAAAAGCCCTCAGTCAGATAGCAAGTTTCGTCAATTGATCTATGACATTTATGTCGTGGCAGATCTTCTTGAATCGGCTCGCGAATATTTGGCGGAGCACTTAGGCGTTTCCTCGTCTCAATACAACATTATTATGGTGGTTGCGAGACAAGGTGGTGAAAATGGAGTGAACGTCAGCGACGTTGCAACCAGACTCAACGTAACAGGCGCATTTGTGACCAATGAGGTAAAGAAGCTCGTAAAGAGCGGATTTATCCATAAAAAATCTAACCCTGATGATGGGCGCAGTGTATTACTAACTTTGACTCCATCTGGCTATGCCAAGGTACAGGCAATAGAGCCAGAAATTGTTTCAGTCAATAATAGACTATTTGGTGAGTTATCAAAATCTGATTTCCAGGAACTTTCTAGAATTTTAGGATCGCTTGTGGATGGGTTTGGCCAAACCGTGGCCTTGTTAAAAGCCCTATCTTCTGAGTCTGAAAAAAGTGGGAAAGCGATTTCGGGAATTTCAGGTAAATAGCTACTGAAATAGGACTGGCTGATCGGTTAGCGGAGTTAACAAAATTGAACTGCGCTCAGATGCATAACCTTTGATCGACAGCCATGATTTATTTCTCTTGCATTTCTGATAATCCCAATGGCAATTCTGCAAGCCGCGTTATTGGCATTAATCCGCATCGTTTTATTGTTGCTGGTTGGACGGGGCGTGATGCAAAGGCCATTGAGCACCATATCGAAGAACTCGCAGAGCTCGGTGTGCCTCGCCCATCCTCTGTACCGCTGTATTACCGCGTTGGAAAAAATCTGCTTTGCCAAGACTCCGTACAGGAGGTCATTGGTTCAGAGAGTTCCGGTGAAGCCGAGCCCGTAATGTTCTATGCAGAGGGGGAGTGGTGGCTGACGGTTGGCTCTGACCACACAGATCGAAAAGTCGAAGGCTATTCGGTTGCGGTGTCCAAGCAGATGTGTCCAAAGCCCATAGCAAATGCAGCTTGGCGCTGGTCGGAGATTGCGAGTTACCAAGACGAAATTCAGCTCCAGTCGAGCATTTTGGAAGGCGATAAATGGGTGACCTACCAGAGCGGGACACTTGCCTCGATCCGTCCTCTGGAATCCTTGCGCGATGGCTTCTTCAAATCAATGAATGAGCGACTTGAGGGGAACTTCATGTTCTGCGGAACGTTAGGTGCGATTCCTAATGAGCAAGGTAAGGGCATCCGTCCCGCAACACAAATGCAGATAGCGTTGCACGACCCGCGTAAGAACCGCTCTATCGTGCATCGCTACACCGTGGAAATGCTCCCGATTGTTGCTTGATACTTGGTGTATTCGACGATCATGAGCCACAACATCTCCGAAATTAGAGTGCGCATACTGCGTGGAGAGACAACTCACGAGCGAGTGGTAGCCAGTGCCTTGGAGAAGGCCGCGCATTCTTCCGCCCAGCATGTCTTTACTGCTCTGTACGCAGATGCCGCGTTAGCGGCTGCACGATCTGCCGATCAGCTTCTTGCTGCGGGAGCTGAGATCCCGGCGCTTGCTGGTTTACCAGTTTCTGTGAAAGATTTGTACGACATTGCTGGTGAGCCAACACAAGCCGGGGGCATTGTTTATCGCAACGCGCAACCTGCTTTGGTTGATGCTCTAGCCGTTTCTCGCTTGAGAAAAGAAGGGGCGGCGATTGTTGGTAAAACGAACATGACCGAGTTCGCGTTTTCCGGCGTGGGCATCAATCCTCACTACGGCACTCCAGTGAATCCTGCTGATGCCAAAGTTGCGCGCATTCCCGGAGGTTCCTCCTCGGGAGCAGCCGTGTCAGTGGCGCTAGGTTTGGCGATTGCGGGGTTGGGTTCAGATACGGGTGGCTCGATACGTATACCTGCAGCATTGTGCGGACTGGTTGGGTTTAAAAGTACTCAGTCTCGAGTACCAAGGCAGGGAGCGCTTGAGCTCTCTCGGACCTTGGATACTGTCTGTGCAATGACGAGAAGCGTTGCGGACTGTATTACTGTAGATGCTGCTCTTTCTGGTGCTCCACTTGATGTGAAGCGTCGCCCGCTTGAAGGCATGCGGTTGGCAGTTCCACGTTCCGTCATGTTTGACGGTGCTGATAGCGTTGTTACTCAGACGTTTGAGCGAGCATTGTCTTGGCTGTCTCAAGCAGGAGCCCACATCACGACAATTGCGTTTGAAGAGCTTGCTGAGATTCCACGTCTGAACTCGCCTGGCGGCTTTTCAGCAATCGAAGCGTACGCGGTGCATAAAGCCAAGTTCGCGCATCAGCAACAGAGCTTCGACTCGAGAGTGGCGCAGCGCATTGCGTTGGGCTCCACTGTTAGCGCTGCAGACTACATTGAGATGCAGGACGCCAGAACGCGCTGGATTGCGCGTGCAGAGGCAGTACTGGCGCCCTTCGATGCAATGATTAGTCCGACAGTACCAATCGTTGCGCCTGAGATTGCTGGCTTGGTCAAGAGCGATGACGCATTCTTCAAGGCCAACGGACTATTGTTGCGAAATACGTTCGCGATCAATTTTCTGGACGGATGTGCATTCAGCATCCCCTGCCATCTGCAAGGCGATCTACCCGTTGGACTGATGCTGGCTTCCACAAATGGCAACGATGCTGATCTAGCATCTGTTGCACTCGCTGTAGAAGCTGCCTTGGACGCAAAGCGCGAAGTCGTATAACGCAATCAGGAGGAGTTACATAGCCTCCTGCCTCTTTATCGCCAGAGGCTGCTGAATCCGGGGTCCTCCATTGAACAGAGGATGCCGAGGGGGGCAGCTCTGGTGTTTCCAATGCCTAAAGCCTTTATAGCTGCGTTCTTTTGAAGTCGCCAGTTCGGGAAGGAGGGCATTGCCCGTTCATCAGTTCATCTCAGCTTGTCAGCATCCGTTCGGCCTCGTTGCCTCCTGATCAATCTGCCAAACCTTGAGCTGGAAGTCCATACCTTTCGAGGGTGCATTTAGCTTACTTTAAAAGCTTTTTTTTATAATAAAAAACCTTGAAAGATTTTTGATCATGACAACTACTCCCTCACGCTTGCCGGTGTACCTGGACTACAGCGCTACGACGCCTGTTGATCGACGCGTCTTTGATGCGATGGAACCCTATTTTTGCAGCATCTTCGGCAACCCTGCCTCCCGAAGCCACTCTTATGGATGGGATGCAGAGAGTGCTGTTGAGGAAGCACGGGGATTTGTCGCTGAGCTCTTGGGTGCTGACCCGCGTGAGATTGTCTGGACCTCGGGTGCAACCGAGGGCAACAACCTGGCAATCAAAGGTGCTGCAAATTTCTTGAAGGAAAAGGGCAAACACATCATCACCCAGGCAACGGAGCACAAGGCTGTTCTCGACACCTTCAGAGAGTTAGAGCGTCAAGGCTTCACTACAACCTACTTGCCCGTCAACGAAGACGGTCTTGTTACGTTGGAGCAAGTGCTTAAGGCGATACGCCCTGACACCACGCTTGTGTCCATCATGATGGCTAACAATGAAACGGGTGTGGTTCAGCCGGTTGCGGAAATTGGCAAGGCATGCCGTGAACGGAAGATTGTTTTTCATTGCGATGCAGTTCAAGCCGCAGGGAAAATTCCAGTCAACGTTGATGAGATCTACGCGGATCTTCTGACGGTGACTGCTCATAAGCTGTACGGCCCAAAGGGGGTCGGGGCACTCTATGTACGACGCAAGCCCCGCGTTCGATTGGAAGCACAGATCCACGGAGGAGGGCATGAGAGAGGGATGCGCTCCGGTACGCTGCCCACCCACCAAATTGTTGGGATGGGAGAGGCCTTCCGGATCGCTAAGCTTGAGATGGCAAATGAAGCTCCTCGACTTCACGAGCTACGTGATCGGCTGTGGAAAGGTCTGCAGGCCATTGATGAGATCTATGTGAATGGATCTTTGGAGTCGCGCGTTCCCAACATTCTTAACGTCAGCTTTAACTATGTTGAAGGCGAGTCGTTGATCATGGCAGTTCGCGACTTGGCCGTGTCTTCGGGCTCTGCGTGTACTTCCGCTTCATTGGAGCCTTCTTATGTTTTGCGCGCAATGGGGCGAAATGACGAGTTGGCTCACAGCTCCATTCGCTTCTCTTTGGGGCGATTCACAACGGAGGCTGAGATTGACTTTGCTGTCAACTTGCTTAAAGAGAAGGTTGCCAAACTTCGCGACATGAGTCCTTTGTGGGAAATGCATTTGGAAGGCGTTGATCTTTCCAAAATTGAATGGGCTGCTCACTAAATGTGGGCGAAAGCAAGTCTGTCCAAGCATTTGAAAGTAGGCGACTTGATTCAAACGGTGTTTCGACGTCACCATGGGCAGCCCTGACACATCAGGCATGATCCCTTCTAAACCACTGCGATGACTGACTTGCTGTAAAGCCAATTCACGCAAGCCATAAGTGTTGTCGGCAGGCCGCCTCCGCGACGTTCGAGAAGTATCTGGATGCGATGCAGCCGTTGCAGACCTGCCGGGGCGGTCACGTAAACAAATGGTAAGGCTTCACATCGAAAAAGGTTACGACAACAGACGCTGCCGTGTCTGCTTGAGGTAGTGCGGTATCGCCTGCAGGATTGCCAGGCGAGGAGCCGAGAGCAGCAACTCGGCAAGCTGGCTTTGAAAAGAGGCTGGATGCCAGAAGTGTTGCTGAAATCGGCTGTCACAATCATCTGTGCATGACTCGTGGATGGGTAGTGTGAGCGGCTCTTGGTGAAGAGGTTCTGGTCCCGATCCGATTGCTGCATGCGCCGGGGTGCAGCTGCAATTGGCACGCATGCGCAAGCACATGCGTGCGGGATTTATCCAGAGGTTTCCTAAGCGATCCACATACGTGACACAAACGCAAGCAGGCGCTGAGTCGAAATTCAGGCGTGGGCCGTACGATACGCCACAGGCGTCATGCCGGTCGCTTGTCTGAATGCCCGGATGAGGCTCGCTTCGCTGGCGAAGCCAAGGTCATCGACAATGCGTTTGAGCGGCTGTTGGGTCTCACATAGTGCTTCGGCCACTTGGCGCAGCTTGATGCGTCGCATCCACTGAGCTGCTGCCAGACCCGTATGCTCCTGCACTCGTCGAGCCAATGTTCGTGGAGAGATATGCAGTTGGGCAGCAAGCGTCGGCAAGCGCAACTCGCCTGCGGGGCTGCGTTGCACAATCATCTGTGCCTGACGTAGAGACTCATCAGTCAGGGTAATGAGTTCCAAATTGGCAAATGCGGCATGCAACACTGCCGGGCGTGGCAGCATTAGTAGATTTTGTAGATCGCGAAGCTCAGCGGAGTCTAGCCTCTTGGTCAACATGTGCTGCACGAGCGGCAGATATCCGTGAGCGCCGGCAGCAGTCAACAAGCCTTCACTGATGATCATTGGCTCATCAAAGCTCCATTCAACGCGTGGAAAGCTGGTTTGCAATGACTCCCGCAGCCACCAGGTTGCCGTTGCACGTTGCCTATGCAATCTCCCGCTCGCAGCAACTGGCAGAACTCCTGCGCAATAGCTCCACACCTGAGTTTCCTTGGGCAATTCCCGCAATGCTCGGATCACCGGAGCCAGTTTCTGCAATGGGGCTCGTAGGTCACTTGCAGACGATAGCCACAGGCCTGGTACCACCACTGCGTCCGCGCGCACAGCATGTAGGCAGGTCTTCGGAGCTATCGACGGTCCTTGCCAGGTTGTGACTGGCGTTGTATCTACTCCTGCCCAGATCACGTCGCACACCATACGCCTGGCGCGCAGGTTGGCGGCTCGCACCATGTCCGCTACAGAAAAGAGGCCGGCCGGCATGCATTCGGGATACAGCAGCAATGCAAGGCGGAATGGTTCCATTTGAGATGTGGAATCTGGCATGAATTGGTAATTAACTGACTAGTCTTGCCATTTTCCATGCAGAGGCATATCGGAATAATGAGGCATTTCCTCCAGCTCCGAGTTTTTCATGCAAATCACCCAGTTACGCAATGCCACTATCGTTCTAGAGTTTGAGGCCCAAGGCAAGGCCATTGGTCTGCTTGTCGACCCAATGCTCGCCCCTCGCGGAAGTCTGCCTGGGTTGCGTTATCTGGGACGTGGACGGCAGCGCAATCCAATCGTCGAACTTCCTGCGAATTCAGAGGCCGTGCTTGAGCGAGTTACGCATGCGCTCATTACCCATTGCCAGCGCGGACACTTCGATCACCTGGATCGCATCGGTAAGCGCTTTCTACGTGAGAGAAGGATCCCTGTGTTCTGCATGCCGCGTGATGCGGAGTATCTTTGCCAGCGGGGCCTCAATGCAGAGTCGTTGAGCGCTCAGGAGCGTCAGTTTTGGAGTCTTGGTGGCCACATTACTCCAATCCTCTGTGTACATGGGAAAGGGTGGGTCGGGCGACTCATGGAGCATGGTCACGGCTACCTGCTGGAATTGCCTGGCGAACCTAGTGTCTACCTGGCCGGCGACACTTTGCTTACTCCTGCAGTACGTGACTGCTTGCATAGGCTGAGACCCGATATCGCCATCCTGCCAGCAGGCGGAGCACGCTTCGATATGGGAGGAGAAATTCTTATGGATGCCAAAGATGTAATGGAAGCAGCGAGTTGCTGGCCTGGCGAGCTAGTGGTGAATCATCTTGAGGCTCTGGATCATTGTCCAGTCAAGCGAGAGGAAGTGCGAGATCTCGCTCAAGATGGGGGTGTCGCTGATCGAGTATGGGTGCCTGAAGATGGGCAGTGTCGTCGCTACAAAGTCAGTCTTGCCGCCATTGACTAGCAAGGGCACCTCCTGCGAGTAGGTGTCACGCGCGTGTAACGTGAGAAGTTCGATGTATGGCCGCTTGGAACTGTGCAGGACAGACCGTCTCTAGGAGCATAGATCAGACTATGGGTACACCAGCTTCCTGGAAGGCCGACAAGCAGCCTTTATGAAGAATCGCTGTTCAAACTCCGCAATGGAGCAGTGCGTGCAATATTGCTGATTTGCTCAAAATCCAATTCATCCAGCGCATGCCTGACCGCACTGACCAGGCCTTGGTAGTCTGTACCGTTGTCCATGGCATCAATCCAGGCATGCAAATCGCTCCAGTTCCCCCGCCTTGCAAGCTGCTCCAATTCGTACTTCTGCTCTTCTTGAAGAGCCTCCAGCTTCTGCATGATCTTGTGCTCACAGTGTTTATCAGATGTGGGCAGAGGTATCAAAGCTTGGAAGAGAGGACTATCCGATACCTGTTTGACCATTAGAAAAAAAACTGCATTGGTTCCACGCCCTAGATGGCTATCAATAGATAGATGGCCGGTCATCCTCTCAATGATGCGTTGTGCGATCAGTAGCCCCAGTCCTCGTTTTGCATGAGTGCGACTAGCTGTCAGCGATTTTTGAATTCTGGCGAGTACTTCCGGCTCCATGCCGGAACCACTGTCGCTAACCTCAAAGCGAAGATGCCATTTGTCTCGGCCAACGTACTTACCTTGCAGCTTCAGGTCAATGCTTCCGTCGAATGTAAATTTCGCAGCGTTGGACAAGAGATTGAGTACAGCCTGTTGCAGGCGCTTTCCGTCCAAGTAGATATGCACGGGCAGCGTGCTCTGTATTTGCAGTGAGAACTTATTGCGTTGACGCTGGGCCAGCGCATGAGCGTACTTGGTGAGTTCATCCAGCAGAGAGCTTAGATCTACCAACTGCTCATTCAATGCCAAAGGAGGCTGCAACTCATCTTTGGCATAGTCCACCAATTCGTCGATCAATGCCAATTGATAAGTAGCGCTTCTTTCAACTGCGGCCAATTTATCTATGTCAACTTTGCTCGGGGACAGTTGCATCAGTTGTAGATAGGCAATGATCGCGGAGACTGGCGCTCGCAAATCATGACTGACATAGGCGAGCAGCTCCTTTTGCTCCAACGAACGTTGCTCAGCTTGTTCCAGAGCCTCTTTAAGAGCGCGAGTTTTGTACTTGACCTCATGCTCAAGGCGTTCTTGCTGCTGGCTTTGCCATTGGAGCAATGTGCGCTGTGCCTGGTGACGTTGGTGGGAATGCTGATAGGCCCAGCTGGTGATGACGAACAGACCGACCGTCAAGGCGGGCAGTACAAGCGCATATTGCTCGAAGAGCTGAACCAGCGCGATGTTTGGTATCAAGAGAGCAACGGCGCGCAGCAATGCACAGCATGCCAAGACAGATACGAGCAGCAAAGCTGTCAGGCTGCCAGGCCCTCCACTACGATGATAGATGTATGTGCAAGCCAGAATTGCTAGCAGACTCAGTGGTGCAACGATGATGCCAGTTGGGGCAAACCAGTCATAAGGCCCAAATAAAGCACCGATGAGAACAATGCTCTCTAAGAGGGCAACGACCTTGAGCAGGATTACTCCTGCTGAGGGTAGATAGTTCTGGGTTTTTTCTAATCGCGCACGCAGATATAGCAATATGCTCAGCACGATGCCAGCAACCAAAACGTGATGAGCTCGGTAGCCCCATTCTGTACTGCTGGGCCAAAGTATTGTCTGTGCATAGCCACGATAGGTAGCTTCATAGAGTGCGGTCAGCAACAGCCCCAGTGTTTGCCATCCCATCAAGGGAGATCGCAGAATTCTCCAGAGCGCCGCGGAATAGACTACGAACACCAGTATGCTGCCAATCAGAAGTCCGCTGAACAACGCATAGTCACGCTCCACCCTATGCCATTGATTCACTGTATGCAGCGTGACTTTCAACTTACTTGACGCGTGACTATTGACGTGAACAAGTACACGCACCTTCTCTCCTGGCGCGAGATTTATGGCGATCTGGGGTACTCGATTGAGCGACTCGTTTGGGTCGCTGATTCCCGCCAGGGTTCGACTTGCACGAACTTGACCTTCCTGTATGCGTACAACATAAAAAGTCACGTGTTGCAGCCAACTCACCCCCAAAGCCAGTTGCACTGATTGAGGGGTGTTTAGATCGTTGTGCAGTGCCAGCCTGAGCCACAGATGTGTCATATCGAATCGCCCTTCAAGCGCCTTGGCTGTAACGGTATGGAACCCGTCAATCTCATTGCTAGGAAGGGCTGCCACCTGTAGTGGTGCTTCGTTTGCCATACCTCGCTCCCAGACCTCGACTGTGTTGTCCAGGACCGGAAGGCCGAGAGCTACATCGCTGATCTGAATTCGAGGGGGCGCAGACGCTTCAAGTGCGCTCGCATTGATTGCCCACCATAGAAATATGCTGCAGAGCAGACGAACATAGCTCGATGTGCATTGCCTCATGGTTTTGGACTCATGTATGAGCGCCGAAAAGATGATGGGGTACACCCAAAATAGGAATGAAAGGCTGACGAGAAATTAGCAGCGCTGGAAAATCCTACTGCTGCCGCAACTTCCTCTATATGCATGGCAGAGCTAGCAAGCATGCGTTGAGCTTCGTGAAGGCGAGTCTCCCGGATGAACTTGTAAACCGTGCTGCCCGTGTGAGCCTGGAAGACGCGTGTTAAGCGCTTTTCATTGGTGCCTAATTTGGAGGCTAATTCAGGCAGAGTAGGAACCTTGGACAAATCGGAAAGCACCAACTGCTGGGCTGCTCGCAGCAACGTTAAATTGTGATCAATGCTCAGTGTTTCCGTTATTCGCTCAAGAGCGGGGACTGACGGTTGCGGATCTGGTAAAGCGCGAACATCTTGATATGGCATTCCTTGGCGTTTCGCCAAAGCCAAGTGGATTTCCACACGCGCTAAAACTTCATTGATGTCGAACGGCTTTGGGATGTAGTCCACAGCACCTAACTGCAACCCCATTAAACGCTCTTTGGGGGAGGCACAAGAAGTCACAAAGATCACGGGAATGCCTGCTGTGGACGGATCTGCCTTTAATAGTCTGCAGGCGGCAAATCCATCTACGCTGCCCATATTTACGTCCAATAGGATTAGTTCAAATTGCTGAGTAGTGGCACGGCGATAGCCCTGCATGGCGTCCATGGCGACCGAAAGGCGATAGCCATTACTTCGAAGCAGTTCCAGCAGGATTTTCAGTTCAGTCACGTTGTCGTCGATGACGAGGATTCGTTCACTCGAAGGGCCTGCAGGTGACCAGTAAGACACGGCAACAATCCGAAGTTAGATGGTTATTTTGAAAAACTATGGATTGTGAAGATGATTTTTAACGGCGTGTTACGTTTTGGAGCCGGGGCTCACGTAGATGCACCTAATCTGACGTTTGTTTACAAGTTTTTCCGAATTTCAAAAGCAAATTCCTGTTTTTAAACATTGCTGTGATTGGGTGAATGTCTGTTGAGAGCGAAATTGACATTTGTTTTGAATCGTTGTCTGGTAGGCAGATGGAATGTTCGCTTTTTCAAAAGCGTTCCAGATCGCTAACTCCTAGCATTCGCGAGCATTTGGCATTGAGCACCCCAAGGTAGAGGGTTCAGAACTTTGCCAAGGTTAGGAATCAAGGAGAAGTTCATGGAAGCCGTATACAAGTCTGGTGGAAAAGTCGCCTCTACAGAGCAAGGCCTGGTTTTAGATAAGCCTTCTGCAGTCATCCTCAAAGTTGCTCCGGAACAGATCGCCAAATCGACCCGTGTCGGTAATGATCTGGTGCTGACTTTGGTCGATGGAAAACAAATCTATGTGAACGGATTTTTCGCGCCATATGCAGAGGAAGGGCGCAACGATCTGGTCTTGGAAGATCAGCAGGGCGTGCTTTGGTGGGGCCAATATGGTGGGGCCTGGGAGGGCTTCGAGTTCACTGAGATCGAATCGAATGAGTCGGTTGCTGCGTGGCTGCCTTGGCTTGTGGGGTTGGGTCTGGGGGGGCTGGCCGTGTCGAGTGGCGGGAGCGGTGGAGGTGGCAAGAATGTCAACAATCCTCCGGAGCCCGTAGATCCCAATAAAGGGCTGAGCCCTGGTGCCCCGGGTCACGTGCCGGGGCAGGAGTTCAGCAATGGCGGTTACAAAGTCACTGTGCGCGAAGATCAGCCCTTCAATGGCAAGGTTGTGGGCAAGGATTCTGATGGTGATTCGTTGACCTACGGATTGGGCACACCGCCCGCTCATGGCACAGTGACCATCGACAAGAACACCGGCGAGTACACCTACACGCCCAACAAGGACTGGAGCGGTCCCGGCACAGACAGCTTTGAAGTGATCGTGGACGACGGCAAGGGCGGCAAGACCACCACTACAGTGACGGTCAATGTCGGAGCGGAGCAGGATGCGTACGACGACATCGAGGGCACCGGCTTTGGGAAGTCCGTCACCGTCGACGTGCTGGGCAACGACAAGTTCGCAGGCAGCAACGTCACGATCACGCAGGTCGATGGCAAGGCCATCACCGAAGGCGGTGCTGCGGTGGCTCTGACCGACGGCAGCGGCAGCGTCAAGCTGGTGGGCGGCCAACTGGAGTTCACGCCCAAGGCAGGCTTTGTGGGTGACGCCAAGTTCAGCTACACGGCGCAGACCGATGGCGGCACGCCCGAGCAGGCCAACGTCACCGTGACCGTGGCAGCCAACCAGCTGCCCGAGCCGATCGACCCCAACATTGATCCGAACAACCCGGAGTTCCCCGGCCAAGAGTTCAC